>JANWKM010000038.1 GCA_025451395.1 Ilumatobacteraceae bacterium | reverse complement strand
GCCGGCGTCACTCCCGGCAAGGGCGGTAGTGACGTCGAAGGTATTCCCGTGTTCGACACCGTCGCGCAGGCCGTCGCCGCGACGGGCGCAACAGCGTCATTCGTTGCCGTGCCACCGAAGGCGGGAAGCGCCGCGATCCTCGAGGCTGCCGCTGCCGGCATCTCGTTCATCGTGTGCATCACCGAGGGAATTCCTGCGCAGGACGAAGCGAAAGTGTTCAACACGCTGCTGCGCGACTTCCCCAAGACGCGCCTGCTCGGGCCCAACTGCCCTGGCATCATCAGCCCAGGAAAATGCAATATCGGCATCACCGCGGGTGAGATCGCGCAGCTACCGACCGCCAAGGGGCCGAATGTCGGCATCGTGTCGCGCTCGGGCACCCTCACCTATCAGGCGCTGTATGAGTTGAAGCAGCGCGGTATTGGCGTCAGCACATGTGTCGGCATTGGCGGCGATCCTGTGCCAGGTACCAACTTCATCGACTGCCTCAAGGAATTTCAAGCCGATCCGGAGACTCACGCGATCATCATGATTGGCGAGATCGGCGGCTCGGCAGAAGAAGAAGCAGCCGAATACATCAAGGCGAATGTAACGAAACCGATGAGCGCCTACATCGCCGGGGTCACCGCTCCGGACGGCAAGAAGAGGGGCCACGCCGGCGCAATTACGAGCGGTGGCAAGGGCACGGCTAAAGGAAAAATGGACGCGCTGCGCGCCGCCGGCGTCAAAATAGGCTTGAATCCGACCGAAGCCGGCGACCTGATGGCCGAAATCCTCAAAGGGCTTTGATGCCGATTGTGCCTGACGACAAGAACTGGACGTGGGTGCTCGAGCGACCGTGCGGCGACTGCGGTTTCGTCGCCGAGACTTTCGACCCAGCGGACGCACCAGCACTGATTATCGCCAATGGTGCGCGGTGGCGCGAGTTGCTGGGCCATCCGAATGTCGCGGCGCGGCCCAACGATGAGAAGTGGTCGGCGCTCGAATACGGCTGCCACGTGCGCGACGTGTTCCGTCTGTATCTCTACCGGCTCGGTTTGATGATGAACGAGGACGCACCGCACTTCCCGAACTGGGACCAGGACGAAACGGCGATCACAGATCGCTACTCAGAGCAAGATCCACGGGTGGTGGCCGACGAGATCGAAGTCGCCGCGGCCGAACTCGCAGCCGCGTTCGCCAAGGTGAAGGTGAGTGACTACGGCCGAACCGGCTTTCGCAGCGATGGCGTCGCGTTCACGATCGACAGCTTCGCTCGCTATCTGATGCACGACCCGGTGCACCACGTTTGGGACGTCGAGCAAAACTTTTCTAGCTAACGACAGCAAACAGTTACGGCAATTGCCCTACGTGCGCGAGAGCGAGGCGGATAAGGCGATCGTGCCCGCCGGTCATTTCGTTGCGCACCCTGTCGCTCAGCGCTTCAGTCGGCGTGAACCAACCAAGATCGAGTGCTTCTTGCGTTGGCTGGCAGTCACCGGCAACCGGCACGACGTAGGCGAGGCTGACGGCGTGGTGACGAGGATCATGGAAGCCGCTGACGTCTGCGTCGGGGAAGTACTCGACCACGGTGAACGGAGCGACCTCCGGCGGAATTTGCGGCAACGCTACCGGTCCGAGGTCCTTCTCAAGGTGCCGCAATAGAGCGTCGCGAATGCGCTCACCGAACAGCACACGGCCACTCACGACCATTCGGCTGATGGAGCGGTCGGGAGCTTGACGTAAAAGCATGCCGATATGGGTGACGCGTCCTACCTCATCGACGCGCACCGGTACGGCATCGACATACACCAACGGCACGTTGGCGCGGATGCTCTCGAGCACATCGCGCGACAGCCACGCGGTGTTCGTGTCGAGTTTGTCGGTCATCGGCGGCGGCGTACTTGTTTCAAGTGAGGCTTTGAGCGTGGTTGCGGTGGTGCGTTGACGGAGGTTTCTTCGTCAACGGCAACGTCGATTCCGTCGGAGTCGATGTCGACAGGTTCAGTCGCCGCTGCGATGACGATCGGTGCCTCTTCTTTGACCTTGCGCAGGCCGAGCGCCTTCTCGATCCCGAGAAATCCCGCGCCCATGATGGCTCCCGCGGCACCGTAGCGACGACGCCCTGTCGCGACCAGAGTCGGCTCGATCGTCAGGTCGGGAATTTCGTCGAGAGTGGGATCGTTCGGTTCCACGACGCTCAACGCTACCTGTTCCATCATCGCCACTGCGAGTGGCCATGGCGCAACGCCACGTTGTGGAACGCGTAGTCTCTACGACGTGCCTGAAGGCGAGTCGACTTACCGCTCTGGAGCGGCGTTACGAACTGCCCTCATTGGTCGTCCGCTCCGACGCTTCGACGCGCCGGGATTGTTCGGTCCGACACCCACGATCGGTCGTTTAGTCGAACGAGTTGAGAGTCACGGCAAGGACCTGCAGATCGTGTGGGACGACGGCATCGTTCTGCACACGCGAGTGCGTCTCAACGGTTCGTGGCACCTGTATCGCACGGGTGAAAGGTGGCGCAAGCCGAACGATCAGATGCGCGTCGCGGTCGAAGTGCCCGGTTGGGTCGCGGTGTGCTTCAACGCAGCCACCATCGAGACGTACCGTGAGTTCGACCCCGTACGGCACCCGGGCCTGGGCCGGCTAGCTCCCGACCTTTCTATCGCCACCGACGCGGAGCTTGCGGAATGTATCCGGCGGATGTTCTCGTATGCCGATGAAGCATGTCCGATCGCCGAGGTGTTGCTCGATCAGCATGTCGTTTGCGGTATCGGCAACGTGTATCGCAGCGAGGTTCTTTGGGCGTGCGAGCTCAGCCCGTTCGGGGCGGTCTCCGCACTCTCGCTGGAAGATTGCACGCAGGTGATCAATGCCGCGACTCGCCTGCTGCGGACGAATCTCGATCGTGTGTACCGCGGTGCACCCCCTGAGATCTCAGGCGGGCTTGCTGTCTACGGTCGTAATGGCACGCGCTGTGCGCGCTGCGGCGACACCGTGCAGGCCCGCCGGGTCGGACAATTCGAGCGCTTGTTGTACTTCTGCCCCGGTTGCCAGGTGCGCCATCAACCACTGGTCGAGCCGCCGACTGATCCCGCTGCTCGTCAAATGGATCCCCACCCGGCAGCGACGATGTTCAACGCCGGTTTGCCGTGGCGGCGCGACTCAATCTCCGGCTGACCCAACCGCTGCGTTCCGATCACCCGACAACAGCCCGAGCAGCGTCGACCACCCCTCGCCCAACGGTGTTCGTTGGTCGTGCGCCGGATGTGGTGTTCCGGTGATCAGTTGAAACGTTGTGGTCGCGATTGCAGTAGCGACAACATCGCCGACGGCCAACGCACGCGCCACCGCCGCTTCGGCGGCGAGCGTTGCCTGCGCGGATTCGCCCATCTGTTGATACGCGCCGGCAGCGGCGACGTAGGCGAAGACGTTGTCGAGGTAGGTCGCTCCCTTCCCGCGTGCAACGGCATCGGCGTGCTCGATCGCTTCCACAGGAACGCCCGCCACCGTGTTCACCAACGCCGCGACCGCGCGAGTGAACGGATGCGCGTGGCCGTAGGACGGCACTGACTCGATCGCCGTCATCGCATCCTCGACACGACCGAGCTGTGCGTACGCGAGCGCGAGGACAACGGTTGGCTCGTAGGCCTCGCCACCCACAGCGGCGATTCCGGCACGTGCGCGCTCGGCAGTGGCGGCCGCGACGGCGGCGTTGCCACGATGCATTTCCGCTCCGGCCACCGCCATTAGCGCGAACGAGCCGCTCTGCGAGCTTTCGGCGAGTGCCAGCAGCTCCTCGGACGTACGTTGCGCCGACGCGTAACGGCCCAGCGCAACTTGTGCGCGAACAAGTGGGGCCATCGCCTGCGTCATTCCGAACTTGTCGTTGATGCGCTTGAACCGTTGCCGCGCCTTGTCGGCGAAGTTCGCGGCGTCCTCGAGTTTGCCCTGCCATAGCCGTAGGTCGGCAAGCAACGTGTCCATCATGCTCGCTGCCCACACATCGCCACGTTGTTCGGCTTCTGTGCCGACGATCCCGGCTAGTTCCTCGGCCTCTGTGAATCGGCCCTCGAAGAACTCGACAAACGCGAGCAGGCCGAAAGCCCAGCCGACACCATTGCGGTCGCCGAGCCGAGTGTGCGTCTCGGCGGAGTGATTCAACCGTTCGCGGGCGGTTGGCAGATCGCCGGACAGGAACGAGATCCAAGCGCGGTGTTGCTCGATGTAGGCCGAGCCGCGTTCATCGCCGAGCTCGTTGAACAGACCATCGGCCTCGCCGAAGTACCACTCGGCCTCCGACAGCGATCCGCCGAACATCTCGGCATAGCCACGAATCCGCAATGCCTCCGCCAGCAACTCGGGGCGTTCGACACCTCGTAGGAGGTCGACGGCTTGACCCAGTTCGCGACGAGCGTCGTCGATGCGGCCCGCAACTTGACTGAGCGAACCACGCAGCCGATGTGCCTCTGCCTCGATCGTTACGTCGTGCAGCGAATCGGCGATTGCCTGCACCTCATCGATGTCGGCGGTTGCCTCCGTGAAGGCACGCTGTTCGGTATACGCCACGGCACGAACTTGGTGGAGATGCGCAAGATCGGCAAGGGGTACGTCTTGCCCTCGCGAGAGGTCGAGTGCGCGCGTCGTATGGCGCACGGCCATTCGCAGGCTGCCGCTGTCGAGCGCGCGATCAGCCGCACTAGTGAGGAGTTGTAATGCCTGCGCGGTTACATCAGAAGGCACTCCCTCGACGGCACCAAGCTCTTGCACGATCTCCGCTGCCGACGCGAGGTGGTGTACCCGATCCTCGAGTCCCGCGGCCGCGCCTCGGCCCGATGACTCGCCGAGCGCGCGGGCAACGCCAGCGTGGCGCTGAGCGCGGGCGGCCTTCGTCAGGGTCTGGTACGCGGCATCGCGTACCGATTCGCTGCAGAACTCCCACCGCTTATCGGTAACTTCCAACAGGCCGAGGTCGTCGAGTTGGGTGACCACGTCGCGACTGAAGACCTGGTGGGTTTCCTGGGCGAATCGCTCGAGGCCTCTGATGCTGCCCGACGTGCCGAGAACTGCGGCGTTCTCGATCATCTGGCGCTGCTGTGATGTGAGCTGGTCGAGTCGGGCGGCGATCAGGGTCCGCAGCGAGTCCGGAAGATCACTCTCACCTCCGCCGGCCTCGGTGAGCGCAACGAGTTCGAGAAGGAAGAGCGGGTTTCCACCGCTGCGGTCGTACAACGCGGTGATCAGTTGCTCGTCACGCGCGACGTCGCCCAACAGCGCGCCGGCGAGCTGATCGGTGTCTGCGCGCGTCAGTGGTTGCAGGTTCAACGAGATAACGGTGCTGCGCTCGGAGCGCGGCGGCCAGATGACTTCACTACCGGGTCGCATAGCGGTGATCAGCAGAAACGGCCGTCGGCTAAGCGAACTGAGCAGATGTTCCAGGAGATCGAGCAAACCTTGATCGGCCCAATGAACGTCGTCGATGCTGAGCACCATCGGCCCTTTCATCGACCGCGCTTCGAGTACGAATGCCACTGCATGGTGAATGGTGCTGCGCGCGTTGACCGCATCGAGCTTGTCGATCGGTGACGGGTAGCCGAGCAGGTGGATGAAAACATCGACCATCCGCTCTGCGTCTTCATCGGTGACGGACGGGAACATCTCCTTGGCCCGAGCGAATGCGGTGCTCCGCATCGTCTCGACCGCCACGCCGGAATCGAGGTCGAGGTAGTCGGAGAGTGCGCTGGCGATCGGCCACCACACGTTGGCCTCTCCGTAGGGCACACATGCACCCTCGAGAATTGAAATGTCGCCCTGGTCGCGGAGTCGCTGTATCACTTCGTCGACGAGCCGGCTCTTGCCGACTCCGTTCTCGGCATTGATGTGCAACAGCACACTGCGAGAACTGCGAGTGACAAGCTCGAGAGCCGCGTCGGCCATGGCGAGTTCAGAGTGGCGGCCAACAATGCCGACATCGCGACGTCGACGCCTTCCTGGCGGCGCGGTTGCCTCCAACGCGATCCACGCCGCAAGCGATTGTTCGCGTCCACGCGGCTGGAAGTCGCCGAACGGTTCGTAGCGAAACGTGTGCGCCGTCAGCGCGTGTGTCGATTCGCCCACGAGCACGCCACCTGGGGGTGACGACGTCTGCAATCGCGACGCAGTATTGACTACGTCGCCCATCGCCGTGTAGTCACTGCCGGCCAGCGTGCCCACCAGCACTTCGCCGGAGTTGATGCCGACGCGCATGCGGATGTCGGCGCTGCCGAGGAGCTGGCTGGTGGCGACGAAATGAACAAGCACCTCCTGCATGCGCAGCGCTGCGCGCACGGCGCGCTCAGGGTCGTCTTCGTGGGCGACCGGAGCGCCGAACAGGGCCAAGATGCCGTCGCCGAGAATCTTGTCGACCCGGCCGCCGAAGCCGACGACGACCTCGACCAATCGCTCAAAACATTGGTCGATCAGCCGCTTGACCTGCTCGGGATCCATCCGCTCGGTGAGACCGGTGAAGCCGACGAGATCGGCGAAGAGCACGGTGACGATGCGCCGTTCCTCGGGTTGCCCGAGCGCGACCGAATGGCCGCACGACGGGCAGAATCGTGCGCCAGCAGGTACCGAAGCACCACACGACGTGCACTGGATCACCCCGCGAGCGTACGGGACGGCGGCCCGAAGGCGGACGGATTAGCGATTCCCGACCAACGTCACCCGTAATCGTGATGCTTTTCCGTGCGGTTCCGGTTACAACGGTGCCCATGACTGAGACGACCATCACAACAACCGCGGCCGGGGCCGTCGATGCGACCAAGATCTACGGCGGTGGCGATAGCGAAGTGCGGGCGCTCGACGGTGTGTCCGTCGAGTTCGAAACCGGCCGCTTCACCGCGATCATGGGTCCGTCGGGGTCGGGCAAGAGCACTCTGATGCACTGTCTCGCCGGGCTCGACGCCTTGACGAGTGGCGCCGTATACATCGGCACCACATATCTGGCTTCGTTGAACGACAAGCAGCTCACCGAGTTGCGTCGCACCTCAGTCGGGTTCGTCTTCCAGGCGTACAACCTGGTTCCGACGCTGACAGCCGAGGAGAACATCACGCTGCCATTGCTGCTCGGCGGTAGCAAGGGTGACACCGCATGGATCGACCGAGTGATCGACACCGTCGGATTACGCGATCGGTTGAAGCATCGGCCGAGCGAATTGTCGGGCGGGCAACAGCAGCGCGTCGCAGTTGCCCGCGCGTTGGCTAGTCGACCGACGATCATCTTCGCCGATGAACCCACCGGCAATCTCGACAGCCGCAGCGGTGCCGAGATTCTCGAGTTCATGCGACTTGCCGTGCGCGAGTTGGGGCAGACGATCGTGATGGTGACGCACGACCCGGTCGCGGCGGGCTACTCCGACCGGGTGATCTTCCTCGCCGACGGCAAGGTGGTCGACGAGATGCGCGACCCGACGTCCGAGCGCGTGCTCGATCGCCTGAAGCGTCTCGGCGGCTGAAACGTGTTCAAGCTCAGCCTGAAGAACATTTGGAGTCGCAAGGGGCGGCTCATACTCACCGCCCTCGCGGTCATCGCTGGCACCGCGTTTCTTTCCGGTGTCTTCGTGTTCACCGACACCATCAACGGCAGCTTCAACCGAATGTTCGCCGACGCGTTCAAGGGCACCGACGCATTTGTGCGGTCGTCCAATGTCATCGAGGGCGATTTTGGGAACGAAACTCGCGATCGCATCGACCTCGACGTGGTCGACGTTGTCGCGACTGTGCCCGGAGTCGCCGAAGCCCGAGGCGATGTCTTCGGTTTTGCAAGTGTTGCGTTTGAAGGCAAGGTGCTCGGCCAGGACGGTCCCCCGAAGTTCGGTGGTGCCTGGATCGACAGCGAAGGGACACCGTGGGACCTGTTTGAAGGACGTGCACCAACTGGGCCGGGCGAAGTCGTGCTCGATCGCGCTTCGTCGAAGAAGGCTGGTGTCAAGGTCGGCGACATTGTCAGCATCACGTCCATCGGACAGCCGCGTAACTTCGCCGTCGTCGGAATTGCAACCTTCGCCGGCAACGACACATCGGCGGGGGCCAGTTGGTCACTGTTCGACCTTCCGATTGCGCAAGAGATGGTCATCGGCGACCCAACCAAGATCGACAATGTCTATGTTCGTGGTGATGGCTCGATCAGCGATGCCCAGTTGGCCGATTCCATCGAGGCCGCGATTGGCGACCCCGAGATTGAGGTGCTCACTGGCGCCGAGATCACGAAGGAAAACCAGAGCGCCGTCGAGGAGAGCCTCTCCTTTATCACCCTGTTTCTTTCGGTGTTCGCGCTGCTTGCATTGTTCGTCGGCAGCTTCGTCATTTACAACGTGTTCAGCATCTCTGCCGCGCAACGACAGCACGAGAACGCACTACTGCGCGCGATTGGTGCCAGCCGCAGCCAGATCACCCGTTCGATGTTCATCGAGGCAGTCGTCGTCGGAGTCGGTGGTTCGTTGCTCGGCTGCGTCGGTGGTGTTGGCCTCGCAACCGTGATCCTCGGGTTTTTGAATGCCGTTGGCTTTGGCCCCGGCGATACACAGCTAGTACTCGGCATCGGGGGATTCGTGATCACCCTGATCGTGGGCACGGTGGTGACTCTGATCTGTTCGGTCGCTCCCGCTTTGCGCGCCGGTCGCGTACCGCCGCTGGCCGCGATGCGCGACGTCGCCATCGATCGAGCGGCCGTGTCGAAGACTCGCAAATGGCTTGGCGCGGCGGCGGTCATCGGCGCGGCGCTGATGGTCACGCTCGGTTTGACTGGCAACGCCAATTGGCTCGGCGGCGGTGTGGTGGCAATGTTCGTCTCGCTCATCGCGCTGGGGCCTTTTGTCGCTGCACCTATCGCCCGGGTCGCGGAACCAATACTCGGCCGGTTGCGCGGCCCGGCAGGAACAATGTCCGGGCGCAACGCAGCGCGCAATCCGAAGCGCACTGCACTGACTGCCGGTGCCCTCGCCGTAGGTCTCTCCTTACTTATAGGGATCGCCACGTTGGGTGCGTCTGCCAAGGAAAGCTTCCGCGAAACCATCGGTGAGGCATTTCAGTCGGACTACGTAGTGACTCCGAAGCAGGGCAACAGCGGCATCGGCATCCCTCCGACGATCGCCGGCGAGATCAAAGCTGCCGGAGTCGGCGACGCGCTCGGTCTTGCGGCAACACTCATTGACGTCGAGGAAGACGGCAAGTTCGACGAGGACAAGGGTGTGCTTGCCGTGTCGGCGCCCGACGCCCAGGCTGTGCTGCAACTCAATTTCGTCGAAGGAACCTTTGCCGACCTTGATGCGACGAGCATCCTCTACTCGGCTGACAAGGCAGCTCGCGAGAACCTGCAGGTTGGCGACGCGGTAAATGTCCGACTGCTCGATGGAACCATCGTCGCACTGACGGTGCGTGGCATTTTCGACGACGACGTGTTCGGCAATCTCATCGTCGAGCGATCACTGTTCGATGGCCAATCCTTGCCTCTTTTCGACATCGGCGTGTTCGTTCGCTCCGACGACGGCGTCACCGCCGCGGGAACGGCAACGCTGAAAGCGATCGTCGATCGGTATCCGTCGGCCAAGCTGCAGACGCGCGACGAGTACATCGACGAGCAGAGTGGGCAGATCGACGGGTTCCTCAACTTCATTTACGCGCTGCTTGGGATGTCGATCTTCATCGCCATCGTCGGAGTCGTCATCACTTTGTGGTTGGCTGTCTACGAACGACGGCGCGAGCTCGGCCTGCTACGTGCGGTCGGCATGACCAAACGTCAGGTTCGCAGAAGTGTCTTGTGGGAATCGATGATCACCGGGGTGGTCGGCGTTGTTCTTGGGACGATTCTCGGAGTAGCGCTTGGATGGATCATCGTGAAGGCATTCGAGGATGAGGGTTTGGGAGTCTTCTCGCTTCCGACACCGACAATTCTCATTGCGATGGTGCTGTCCTTGATCTTCGCCGCGCTGGCAGCTTTCATCCCCGCCCACAAGGCGTCGAACGCCGACATGCTGCAAGCAATCGCCACAACGTGACCGCGTCAGCGCAGGTCGTTTAAGGAATGGTCTGACAGACGTGCTACGCCTGGCGTTGAGGAGCGTGCTGGCGCGTTGGCCACGCTTGCTGCTGACGGCGCTGGCGATCGTGGCGAGCACCGCCTTCCTCAGCGGCACCTTCATCTTCCGCGACACGATCGAGCGGACCTTCGACGCACTGTTCGCCGACGTGTACGAACGCGTCGACGCGTATGTGCAGAGCAATAACTCGGTGGAGAGCTTCTTCGGGATCGAACGCCGCGATCGGCTGCCGGCCGACGTTGTCGAGCAGGTTCGAGCAGTACCCGGAGTAGCCGATGCACAGGCGTCGATCCAAGGCGACGCGGTGGTGATCGCCAGCGATGGCAAGCCGATCGAACGGCCGACGGCGCCGACGTTCGGTGCAACCGTGAACGACGGCGAACTGTCCATCTGGCGAGTGAAAGAGGGTCGCCGGCCGCACGGACCGAATGAGGTGGTACTCGACGTTCTCACCGCGTCGGACGGCGGCTTCGTCGTCGGCGACACTGTGAAGGTCAACTCCGACAACGGTTCGCGGTCGTTCGAGCTAGTCGGCATCATGGAGTACGACGACATCATTTCGCCGGGTAACGCAACGTGGGCGCTGTTCGATGCGGAAGCCGCCGAACAGTTCATCGCCAAGCCGGGCTTCATCGACGCAGTGCTCGTGAAGGGCGACGGCAGCGTGACCGCCGACGAACTTGTGCAACGGATTCAGGCGGCCCTCGACCCAGAGGTTGCCGACACGCTCACCTCGGAACAGATCACTACACAGAGCCAAACCGAGATCGAAAAGAGCCTGAGCTTTCTCACCATCTTCCTGGTGATCTTCTCGTTCATCTCCCTATGCGTTGGCATGTTCGTGATCTACAACGTGTTCTCGATCATCGCCGCGCAACGCCAGCGTGAAAACGCCCTACTGCGCGCGCTCGGTGCCAGTCGACGACAGGTGACATGGTCCTTACTGATCGAATCGGTAGTGGTCGGTCTCGTTGGCTCGACCGCCGGCATGGTCGCCGGTGTCGGCCTGGCGTCGGGTGTCAAGTCGTTGCTGAACAGCCTCGATTACGTGATTCCAGCGCGCGGCCTCGCTATCGAGCAGCGAACCATTGTCATCACTCTCGTCGCGGGAACACTCGCCAGCGTGCTCGCCGCCATCGGCCCGGCCGTTGGCGCCGGCCGTGTGCCGCCGGTCGCCGCCATGAGCGACACACTCTTCGAGCGCATCGGGTCTGTGCGCCGACGCGTCGGCACAGCCATCGCCTCAGCAATCGTGGGCGCCAGTGCGATTGTCGCCGTCATACGTGGCGCCGACGCCTTGCTGCTCGCACTTGGCGTGGTCTGCCTGTTCGCCGCCGTGCTGTTGATGGGTCCGGTGATGGCCAAGCCGATCGCGCGCTTCATCGGCTCGCCGGTTCAACATGTCCGTGGGGTGACGGGGACAATGGCGCGCGGGAACGTGCAACGCAACCCGCGGCGCACCGCTCGCACAGCGGCACCGGTGTTGATCGGGGTCGCGCTCGTAACCGGAGCGTCGGTGTTCGCCGCGTCGATCAAGCAACAGATCCACGACGTTGTTGGCGCGACCTTTGCAGGCGACTATGTCGTGAACTCGACCAACGGTGGACCGGTGAGTTTTGGTCAGGAGTTCGTCGATTCCCTCAACGAACTTCCGGAGGTCGGCCAGGCAACAGGCCTTGGCTTTGCATTCGGCATTGCCGATGAAGACGGCGAGTCGGCGAACGGCCTTGTCGTCGACCCGCAGACGGCTGACGGTCTGTTGAACATCGTGTTCGTGTCCGGCGGGATTAGGCAACTAACGACCACTGGTGTGCTGATCAGCGAAGGGGAGGCGAAGCGCGAACAGGTTGTGCTCGGTGGGGAGGTGATGCTGCGTCTCGATGGCCAGCCACTGGCGCTCACCGTGCAAGGAGTGTTCGAAACCACCGACCTAGTTCGTGCCTCGCGGATCTACCACCGGGAGACCTTCGTCGGCAGCAGTATCCCGACGCCGGCCGGCATTGTGTCGTTGACTGCGACTGACGGCGTGTCCGACAGGGAACTGCGCGACGCGGTTGGTGTGGTGATCAAGGATTACGGCATTGGCGAGCTACAGAACAAGGCCCAGTTCATCGCCAGCAGGGCCGACATCGTTGACCGCAGCCTGTCCTTTATCTATGGGCTGCTCTTCCTCTCGATCGTGATTGCCACATTCGGCATCGTCATCACCTTGTTGTTGGCCGTCTATGAGCGCCGACGTGAGACAGGTCTGCTCCGTGCAGTTGGCATGAACAAGAGCCAAGTGCGCACGACCGTCCGGTGGGAGAGCGTGATCACCTCTATCTATGGAGCAGCGGTCGGAGTGCTGATGGGCCTGGTGCTCGGCTATGTCGTGATCGTTGCGCTGCACGACCAGGGCTTGACCACATACAGAGTCCCGGTCAACAGCATCATCTGGATCATGGTTCTGGCGTTCGTTGCCGGCGTCATTGCCGCCGTGGTGCCGGCGTGGCGGGCCACACGCTTGGGCATTCTCAGCGCCATCGCCGCCGACGGTTGATGTGCAACAGTTGGGCTGATGAGCGCTGGCTATTCGGGCACGCCGCTGCCGAAGAAGTTGGGAATCGTCGGCGATGTCGTGTTCGCGGTCCGACACGGGCCCGCTGACTTCGCCGAAACGTTGGGTGACTACGGAGAAGCAGTGTGGCAGCGAAGTTTGCTCGCGCCGATCGATGTCGTTGTTGCCTTCTTCACCGAGAAAAAGAAACTCCTCGGGGAGTGGGAATCGCTGACGGAAGCCGCGAAACCGGCTGGCGGTGTATGGGTGGCGTGGCCGAAGAAGAGCAGCGGCATGGCCACCGACATCACCGAAGATGTGCTGCGCAAAGTGCTGCTGCCGACTGGATGGGTCGACAACAAGGTGTGCGCCATCGACGACACGTGGAGCGGGCTGCGTTTCGTGCTGCGGAAGGAAAATCGCCCCCCGCGCTTGCGCTAGTCACGCGCGCCTGCGTTAGTTGCGTGTGCCGTTTGAACTATTTGGGCTGGGGGAGTACTCGCAGATAGGGCTTAATCGTCTTCCAGCCCTGTGGGAAGAGCTTCTCTGCTTCCTCGTTGGTGACGCTTCCGCCAATGATCACGTCGTTGCCCTGCTTCCAGTTCACCGGCGTCGCTACCTTGTACTTGGCGGTCAGCTGCAGGCTGTCGATCACGCGCAGGATCTCGTCGAAGTTACGCCCGGTGCTCGCCGGGTAGGTGATGGTCAGCTTCACCTTCTTGTCGGGGCCGATCACGAATACGGAGCGCACCGTCTGCGTGTCGTTGGCGCTTGGGTGGATCATGTCGTAGAGGTCGGCCACCTTGCGATCGGGGTCGCCGATCATCGGGAAGTTCACCGGCGTGCCTTGCGTCTCGCCGATGTCGCTTTCCCACTTCTCGTGTGACTCGACACTGTCGACGGAGAGGCCGATGACCTTCACGTTGCGCTTGTCGAACTCGGGCTTGATCTTGGCGACGTAGCCGAGCTCGGTGGTGCACACCGGGGTGAAATCTTTGGGATGGCTGAACAGCACGCCCCACGAATCTCCCAACCAGTCGTGGAAGTGGATCTCGCCCTGAGTCGTAGATGCTGTGAAGTCGGGTGCTGTGTCGCCGAGTCGAACTGCCATGGTGGACTCCTTGTCCTTACGGGTCTGGGTGGAGTTTGAACAATAGCGAATACCCGACCATTCCGGTCAAGTATCTTCTTGACAGGTGACCAAATGGTCACCTATTATCGCTGACGATGGAACGCACAGATGATCTCGACGTGGTGTTCAAGGCGCTGGCCGACAACACCCGTCGCGCATTGCTCGATGCCCTGGCGGCGACCGATGGGCTATCTGTGTCGGTGCTTTGTGAAGAGTTCCCCGAGATGACTCGCTTCGGTGTGATGAAGCACCTGTCGGTGCTCGAGACGGCAAGTCTCATCACGACACACCGCCAGGGTCGTAGCAAGTTGCATTACCTCAACCCGGTCCCCATTCAGCAGGTCGCCGATCGTTGGATCAACAAGTACGCACAACCCATCACCCGTTCACTCGTCGATCTCAAGAAGTCCGTCGAACAATCCGCTTGATAGGAGAAACATCCGTGGCCATTACCCGACACCAGTACCGCATCTATATCAAGTCCACTCCTGAGCGCGTGTGGCAGGGCTTGGTCGATCCGGCGTTCACTCGCCGATACTTCCATGGCACGGCCTTTGAGAGCGCGCCGAAGGCCGGAGTCGGATATCGCTCGTCGATGGCCGACGGTGTGCCTGCCGTCGACGGCACGATCGAAGTGTGCGATCCACCGCATCGGCTTGTTCAGACTTGGCACGTGCTCTACGACGCCGATATGGAGAAGGAGCCGGCGTCGCGAGTGGAGTGGTTGCTCACCGCCGCGGGCGACGGATTGACACGCCTTGATGTGATCCACGGCGACTTGGCGCAGAGTCCGCTCACGTGGGCGCACGTCAAGGACGGGTGGGTGTGGATTCTGGACGGATTGAAGACCCTCCTCGAAACGGGGGAGCCACTTCCCGACGAAACCGCGGATGTGCCCGAGGTGAGTGACGATGCGCAAGCGGATTGGCATCGAGCGCAGGGCATCGAATGCAACAACACAACCTGGGAGATGATCGAAGCCGATCGCACGCCCGAGAACGACGAGGAAATGCTCCGTCGTGCATACGCGTCTACCTACCACTGGGCGCGGGCACGGGGGCGCACACCGGCGAACGACGCGCGTGGTCAATGGCTGCTCGCCAAAGCACACCTTTTGGCTGGTCTGCCTGAGCGGTCGTTGCACTATGCGGATTCGTGCATGAGCATCACCAACGAGCACGGTCTTGTCGACTTCGACCTCGCATACGCGCACGAGGCCCGGGCCCGAGCCCTGCGCGCGCTAGGTCGCAACAAAGAGGCGATGACCGAATGGGAATCGGCCAAGGCTGTCCCGATCGCGGATGACGAGGATCGCGAGATCCTGGACATGGACTTGGCCGAAGGGCCTTAGCCGAGACCCTCTAAGTAACGACTTGGCCGTCGGCCATCGGGATGGTGCGGTCGGCGATGTCGCTCACCCAACTGCGGTCGTGAGTTGCGACGACGATGGTCGTTGTCGCCTTTCGATCGCGAAGTGTCCGTGAGAGTCGGCCGAGTTGCTCGTCGTCGAGATGAGCGTCGGGTTCGTCGAGAATGAGCACATCGGCGTGACCTGCCAGCGCGGCCGCAAGCGCAACCCGCTTGCGCTGCCCGCCCGATAGACGGGAGCATCGCTCGCCGGCAAGCTCGACCAGATCGACATCGTGCAGTGCCCGATGTACCGCACCGCGCCGCTCGCGCTGGTTCGGTGCCAGCTCGCGCATCACCGCAACGAGGTCGACGTGATCGAACGCGGACAGGCGGCGCGGAACGCTGTCGTCTTGCGGCAGGTAACCAAGGCGGCGGCGGACCTTGCCAAGGTTGCTGTCGGTGACGGTTTCGCCGCCGACGACCAACGTTCCCACCGACGGCGTAGTCACCGTTGCGAGTAGTCGCAGCAGAGTGGTCTTGCCACAACCGTTCGCGCCGAGCACGACGGTGACGCCGGCTCCGATGGTCAGCGAGCGAACGCGCAGTTCGAATCGCGGCGAGTTCCGGTGCAGCACGCCCTCCAGGTGAAGGATCGGTGCGGTCATGCGTCCCTCCAACGATCGAGTCTTCGCCGGCCGACGAACAACACTGCGGCGCCTACGACTGTCACGGCGAGGGCGGCCATCTGACCGGCCGCACCGAATGGCGCGGTCGCATCGTCGTTGGCTTGTGCAACCACCACGACCAACGTCAACCAGCCGAGTGCAACCCCAGAGGTGGCGCGGCGGATATCGATGCGCGTGCCGAGCGCGAGAGCTGTCGTCGTGGTGGCGAGTGCAGGCAGCAACCACGCCAACCGCAGCCAACCGTGCGTGGGAGAAGTCAGCACCGTGAGCGCTGACAACACAGCAGCGGCGACCACCACGGTGATCGTGCGCAGCAAGATGAGGCGCAGTCCCGAGAGGGGTGCTGCCACCGTCACCTCATGCGCGCGGTCGCTATGTGGTCCGTACGCGAGTGCAACGCCAATCACGGGGACGATTGGCGCGAGCGCGAGGAACACCGCGAGTTGATCGCCGGGCTGCCATTGGTTGGAACCGGCGCTTGCCGCCAGTATGAGTACCAGTCCGACGGACGCGAGCCACGCCCATCGCAGCGCGGGTGTGGCGGCCATCAGACGGGCGGTGGGCTCGGGAACCCGCAGTGCCAGCAACACTAGTTCGAGGCGACCGCGCCGCGGCGCACCGATCTCGCCCATGATCGCGTCCAGATTGCTTACCAATCGTTCTTCAATGGTGCGCATCAGTTCACCCCTTCGCCCGCAGCAGATCGCGGGCACGGGAGAGTCGGCTCTTGACCGTGCCCTGTGGGATGGAGAGCAGCACTGCAGCTTCGGCGGTTGTCAGTTGGTCGATGTAGACGGCACTGACGACGGCATGCAATTCGGCGGGCAGGCGCGAGAGCAGGTCGTACGTGCGCGTCCCCGGCGCAGGGAGCGGCTCGGGCTCCGGCACTCTCGCCACCGGAGTCGGATCCGGATGACGGCGCAGATGATCGATCAACCGTCGCACAGCGATCGACCACAACCATCCGCCGACCTCGCCCGCCTCCGCACGGTACTGGCGTGCGCTGCGCCACGCGCTGATGAACGTGTCTTGCAGCGCGGAGTCGACGATGTCGTCGTCGGCACATCGCGATTGAAGGCGCGCCAGCAACCAACGCGAATGGCGGTGATACAGCGTCTCGAGCGCGTGTCGATCACCTGCCGCCACATCGGCCAACAGGTCGGCATCGGTGCGTTCCGGCGCGGCCACACACACCAGCGTGCCAGTTCCCGCACTCAATGTTTGGCGCGCAGGCCGCGCAATGGGAACACGAGTTGTTGGACGATGCCGTTGGGCATCGGTCCCGGGATGCCGTAGTGCGCGGGGCGTTCATTGCGAGGCATGCGATACGAACCGAACATTATGTCCCAGATCGGCAGGAAGATGGAGAAGTTGCTGTTGTGCGCCTCGTGCCTCAACTCGTGATGCCAGTGGTGGAACTCTGGCGTCATGACTACCGGCCACAACGGCCGCAAGCGGAATCGCACGTTGAGATGTGCGCCGAGGCCGACGAGGAACTGCAAGATGGCGAGCGCACCAGTGACCCTGTTGTCGATACCAGCGGCGATGAAGAGGACGATCACGGGCGCAATGAACACTCCATCCAAAGGATGGGCACGAAAGCCGGATACCCAGTCGAGGTGCCGGGTGCTGTGGTGCACCGAGTGGAAGCGCCAGAACAGCGGAACGGTGTGCGACCAACGATGCGTCCAGTAGGCAAGGAAGTCGAACACCAAGAAGCCGCCGACCGCCTGCGCGAGCGGTGGTAACGAAGTCACGAATGGTCGCAACAACAGTCCTGGTATCCAGGCCAACGAGAGCGCGCCGACGATGATTGCGACCACCAGCGTGACGATCTGCAGCGCCGGTTGCGCTGCCGCGTAGGCGAGATCGGTGCGCAAGGCGAGTCGGCGCACCGGTACCGGGTGTCGGCGGAACAAGCGCTCGAGTGGCCACGAGATCGCGAACAGCACCGCGATCGCGAGGACGGCGTTGTTGCCAACGAACGCGCTGGCGACGGCGACCACGGCGGCAAGCGCGACGAGCACCGTGGCTCGCCGGGTACGAGGCGCCGACTGGCGCGTGCTGGCATTCGGCGGCGGCAGCACTGCCGTTGAAAGACGGGTTGGTGCAGGGAGTTCGAGAAGGCTCATACCTCTCTATCGGGGTGAGCGCGCCCCTCGGTTCACGGGCTCCCAGGGTTGGGCGCGCCGAAGGACCGGCGGCTTACAAAAGATCGTTGATTTCCAGGCCGAACCGGTCGGTAAACGCCTGGTAGTAGTCGTTGTCGTCTTCGAACTTGCCGAGGGCGACCCAGTCCTCGTCGGTCATCGCCGCCCGCCCAGCGATCAACTCCGCGGCGCCCCAGCTCACGGCGTAGCGCAGTTGCGGCTGGTCGGTGGTGATCGCGTGGTGCACAACCTTGCCGACCTCGAACGGGTCGGTGGCGTTGGCGAGTCCGGCGGCGTACATCTGGAACATGCGTCGATAGGTGGCCTCGTAGGCGCCGCTCTGGTTTGGCGCATCGACGTTCTTGGCGAAGATGGCACTCTTCGTCACACCCGGCT
>JANWKM010000037.1 GCA_025451395.1 Ilumatobacteraceae bacterium | reverse complement strand
TGTTCGCGGCCTCGGTCGTGCTGTACCCGGTGACCGATCTGGTGTCTCTCGCGCAGCACAGCCATCGCTTCGAACAGCACTACACAGATAGTTTGATCGGTCCGCTGCCGGCGACGCTCGACGAGTATCGCAACCGATCGCCGATCTCGCATACCGACCTTTACACAACACGGCCGATTTTGATCCTGCACGGCGACACCGATCCGGTTGTGCCCGTCGAGCAAAGTCGACAGTTTGCCGAGCGTGTGCGCACCGCCGGCGGAGAGATCGACCTGCACGTGTACGAAGGTGAGGGTCACGGATTTCGCCAGCGAGCGAACCAACTCGATGAGTACCGCCGCATCGCGGGCTTTCTTGCTCGCCACGTCCCGCTAGCGTCTGCGCAGTGACCGACGACTGGAATCCGAACGACCCAGACGCAAGCAACGTCATGTACGACCTCAGTCGTTGGTCGTTCGATCAACAGGCCGAGCTCGCCGCCGAGCTTGCCGAGGCCGAGGTGCCGCACACGTGGGACGGCTCCGAACTGGTCGTGCCCGAATCGCACGAGGCGGCGGCCGACTCGACCGTGACGAGGGTCGAAGCACGGCTCGGCATCGTCTACGAGGAAGGCGACGAGGACCCCGGCGACAGCGGATCGCATGGTCGCAGTTCTCACGAGCCAATCGACATTCCAGCCGGCGCGGCATCGACCGAGTACGACCTGGCCGAATGGGCCGAGAGCGATCGCCAATCGATTACGCACGCGTTGACCGCGCAACAGATTCCGTACCGCTGGGAAGACGATTTGCTGCTGGTCAGCACCGCGCATGAGGAAGCCGTCGAGTCGTTGATGGACGTGATCGAGGCTGGCGAGTTCGCGATGTTGCCGAGCGACGACACCGCCGACGAGGACGACTTGCCGTTCGAGACGCTCACCACGTTCTTCCTCGCGGCCGAGCGGCTGCAACGCAACCCGCTGGATGCTGATGGCCTCGAGCAACTTCTCGATGCACTCGAGGTGGCCGAGCCCGAGCGCCGGCCATATGGTGTCGACCTTTTGCTGTGGCAAAAGACATGCGAGTTGGCTGAAGGGCTCGCAAGCGCGTTGGTCGACGCCGACGAACCCGACAACGAAACCGCCATGGCCGTCGCCACCGATCTGCACGACCTGTTGCGGCCCTACGTCTGAACCACAATGCTGCTGGCCGAGCTGGAAATTTGGCACACCCGGCCGATCACGCCGACGCGCCGGGTCGCGCTCGGCCATCTGGTATTGCCGACCGATCCGGCACCAGGACTCGGTGGCGTGTTATTGGCAGCGGTCATTGCGGCCTATTTACCCGACGTCGATGCCGAGCTGGTGCCCGACCTCGGTCGCCTGATCGATCAGGTCACGCGCGGCGAGCGCATTGTCCAACCGCGACTGCAGCACCGCTATCAGATCGATCGTCACGGCTTGGCGGTCAGTGTCCACCAACTCAACGGCGATGCCGACCACGTCACGTTCGACCTGCACTCGATGGGTCGCCCGCTGTCGCAAGTGCTCGGTGCTGTGTATGCCCTTGAGCGCATCGACTTCGACGCGCGCCGGACGGTTGCACCAGTGCTGCACCGGGCGCTGCGTTGGCGCGGCCCGATCGGTCCGTCGTTCGTTGCCGACATCAGTGGCGTCAGCCGCGGTGACCTTGTCGGCGTCACCGACCCGCGCTTGTGGGCACTCGATCTGCTCGGCTTTCCGATCGGAACGCTGAAGGTGACGAAAAAGGAAGTGATGGCGCGCTTTCGCACCAAACTCCGCGACGCGCATCCCGATCACGGTGGCAGCAATACCGCCGCCGGCGACGCGATCGAACGCCTCGGTGAGGCGCGGCGAATTCTGCTGCAGACATGACGAGCCTGCTGTTGTTCCCTGGTGCCGGTACCGCGAGCACACATCCGTCGCTGCGCGCGATTGAAAAAGCCGTTGCGCCGATGCGCTGTGTTCGCGCCGACTTCGCGTACACGCTGGCGGGCCGCAAGGCTCCCGATCGCCCGCCCGTGCTATTGCAAACGGTTCGCGACGCTGCCGCGCCGCTGTTGGCCGCCGATCCGAAGCTGCTGCTCGGAGGCCGATCGATGGGTGGACGGATCTGTTCGCTCGCCGTCGCCGATGAAACTGATCCACTATCCGCGGTCGGCCTTGTGTTGATCTGTTATCCGTTGCATCCACCGGGCAAGCCCGACAATTTGCGCGTCGAACACTTTCCGCAACTGCAGGTGCCGTGTTTGTTCATCTCGGGCACTCGCGATGCGTTCGGCACGCCCGACGAATTACTGCGCTGGACCGCGGTGATTCCCGGTGGCGTGACACACCACTGGCTGGAGGGCAAGGGACACGCCTTGAGTGGTTGCGATGCGGTGATCGCGGCCACGGTCGCCGACTGGATCAGGTCTCAAGGATTGGGTCACCCGGGTTGAGTTGTTCCAGTTCCAGGTGGGCGGTCTCGGGGTAGTAGCGATAGGCGACGTACACCGCAAGTAGTTGCCCGGTCGCCACCGCGGCCATCGCCCAACCGAAACTCACTCCATGGTCGCGTGCGTATCCGACGAGCAGGATGCCAAGGCTTCCGCTCAGCAACGCGGTCGCCGTGATCACACCGTTGGCCCTGCCACGGTTGCCCGTCGGGAACATCTCGGCGCGATACACAGCGAATGCCGGGTACGCCATGCCGGCGGTGAATCCGCCGATCAGTGCTAACGCCCACATTGCTGGTCCGCCGAGGAAGAACGCTCCCATGATGCACGCGGTCGAGAACGGCGAGCACCACACGATCAGCTTTCGTCGACTGATGACATCGGCCAACTTGCCGCCGACGATCAACCCGATCGAGGCCGGCGTTCCGGTCGCGAGCGTGAACAGCGCGATGCCACCACCCGAGTAGCCGCGCACGTCGCCGAGGTATCGATTCTGAAAGAACGATGCCGGAGCGATGAACATGTTGGATGCCAGCGCCACTGTTGAGATCAGCGCCAGTCGTCGTCGGTCGAGTAGCGGTGCAATCGGATGCGCAGTCTCGAATCGTCGTGTCTCGCCGAGTTGGCGCGCAAGGCTGACCGCAATCGGAAGCCACATCAAGGACAGCAGGTACGAGTAGCGCCAACCGTCGTCACCGAGGTCGGCCAGTCGTAGCGACGCGACAGCTATGCCAGCGCCGAGTCCCGACGACATCGCGAGCAGGCTGAGCGCGAAGGCGCGACTGTTTCGGGGCATGTCCTCCGCGGCAGCAACGCCGGCAACCATCGCCATCGCAATGCCCAGCGGTCGCGCAACTGTTTGCGATGCAACGAGCAGCGGAAACGATGGCGCGGCCGCACCCAACGCGCAGAACAGGGGTGTCAGCCAGGCGAGCAGGATGATGGTGCGCCGTCGGCCGACGCGGTCGGCGAGGAGCGCGAACGGCAGCGCGATCAGCACGCCGATGCGCACCGCAGCGCCGCCGTAGCCTTGGCCCTGATCACCAACTCCGAAACTGTCGGCCGCGAAGTTGGCGGTTTGCGTGAACAGCGTGTTCGCGAACGCTGCCGCGCTGGAGGCAATCGCCAGCAGCGCAAGAGTGCGGACCTGACGTTCGCTCAGTCGATCTGGCGGCGACCACCACGGCGGCGATGCACCGTCGCTTCGTCGGTGACGAATTGCGTGGCGCATCGGTAGCGCGAAGACCCAGCCGAACCATGGAACAGCCAGTCGATAACTAGTCGTCTCGCGAATCGAGCCGTCCGCCGTCGTGGTGACTTTCCTGCGATAACTGCTGAACGGGCCGATCGCTTGCTCGAACACGTTGTCACCGCTGGCACGCTCGTCGCACACATCTGTGCGAGGCATGGCCGTGATCTGTGCGCGTGGCGAATCGGCGGGCCACGACTGGGTCAAGGTCGTCAGTCGCCGTGGCACCGAGCGCAGGCTAGCGGTCTGGCCGGAACGGGGACGTTCTGCAGCGGGGCATAATGGACGGTTCATGAGCGAAGACCGAATCGTCATCCGGCGCGCCGGCGCACTGCACGGCGAGGTCTCTATCCCCGGCGCGAAGAACTCAGTGTTGAAATTGATGGCGGCATCGCTCTTGGCGGATGGTTGCTACACGCTCACCAACGTGCCTGCGATCGCTGACGTCGGCATCATGGCCGATCTGTTGGCGGCGATCGGCCTACGCAGCGAGCACGTGAGCGCGGGCACGCTGCGCATGGTCAACGACGGCGCGATTGTGCCGGTGGCCCCGTACGAGTTGGTCGAGCGTATTCGCGCCAGCATCAACGTGCTCGGCCCATTGCTCGGCCGATTCGGGCGCGTGTCGCTGTCACTACCCGGTGGCGACAACTTCGGTAGCCGCCCTATCGACATGCATCTGAAGGGCTTGGAGGCGATGGGTGCAGTGTTCGAGTTGCGCCACGGTGTGGTGGAGGCGTCAGTGCGAACACCCGATGAGCGGTTGCACGGTGCCGAGATCACGCTCGAGTTCCCGAGCGTGGGAGCCACCGAGAACATCCTCACGGCCGCGGTGCACGCGAAGGGTACGACGGTGATCGATCACGCGGCGCGCGAACCCGAACTGGAAGACCTGTGCAACTTCCTGGTCGGAATGGGAGCGCAGATCGAGGGGATTGGCACGTCGCGATTGGTGATCCACGGGGTCGAGCCTGGCGCGTTGCACGCCACCGATCACCACGTCGTGCCCGATCGCATTCAGGCGGCGACGTACTTGGCTGCCGTCGCCGTGAGTGGCGGCGAAGTGGTGTTGCGCGGCGCGCGCGGTGACCACATGGAGATGCTGCTCAAGCGCTTCCACGAAATGGGGTTGACGATCACAGCCGGCCCTCACGGTCTCGCGGCTTGGGCGGACGGTCGCCTGAAAAGCATCGACGTGGCAACACTTCCGTATCCGGGAATCGCCACCGACTACAAGCCGCTGCTAGTCACCATGCTCACCGTCGCCGATGGTGTCGGAATCGTGACCGAGAATCTTTATCCCGGTCGCTTCCGTTATGTCGAGGAGTTGCAGCGACTGGGCGCCGATATTCGCGCCGACGGCCATCATGCAGTGGTGCGAGGCGTGCCACGGTTGAGCGGCGCGCCAGTTCGCGCACCCGACATTCGTGCGGGAGCTGCGTTGGTGGTAGCTGGTCTCGCTGCCGATGGCGAGACGACGCTGACTGGTGTGGAGCACGTCGATCGCGGCTACGACGACTTGGTCGGCCGCTTGGCATCCCTCGGTGCCGACATCGAGCGAGTCAGCGCTTAGTTACTCGGTGCTTTGCTAGCCGAAGCAGGCCGACGATGATCAGGATTGGGCCAAGCACCAACAGGATTTCGTCCCAACCACCCTGGTGCGCCAGAAGAGCGATCACACGGCACCGAGTGTTCGCATATGTGGCAATCCTACGGTCGGTGCTGGTTCAATGGTAATTGTGATGCGCACACAGGTGGAGGAAACGATCGAAGTCATTCGACCTGCGTTGCAGGCCGACGGCGGCGACATCGTTTTGCGCGACGTGAATGAAGAGACTGGTGTTGTGTCGGTATCTCTCACCGGCGCGTGCGTGAGCTGCCCGGCGAGCACGCAAACCCTGAAGGCAGGAATCGAGCGGATCATGCGCGATCGCATCGATGGTGTGACCGAAGTCGTCAACATCGACGATGACGCGATCGACGCCCTGCTCGACGCCGGCGCCAACGCGCGATGAGCCGGCGGTCGCTTTCCGTCGGCGACCTGTTCGAATCGGCCCGCAATGGCGATCGCGGTGCTCTGGCCAGACTGCTCTCACTCATTGAAGGCGGTGGTACTCAGGCGCGCGAGATCAGCCGCCTGTCGTACCCGTTGTCCGGAGACGGCTACACGGTCGGCCTGACCGGCGCACCAGGTTCGGGAAAGAGCACTCTCACGTCCTCGATCATTCGTCACCTGCGCGCGCTCCACCAGGAAGTGGCAGTGCTGGCGGTCGATCCGTCGTCGCCGTTCACCGGTGGAGCGATTCTCGGCGACCGCGTGCGCATGCAAGACCATGCCACGGACAGGGGTGTGTTCATTCGGTCGATGGCCAGCCGCGGTCACCTCGGTGGCCTTTCGCTCGCGACACCCGAGGCTGCGCGCTTGCTCGACGCGGTGGGTCGCCGCCTCATCCTGATCGAGACGGTTGGTGTCGGTCAGGTCGAGGTCGAGATCGCAGGCAAGGCCGATACGACAGTCGTCGTTGTGAATCCAGGTTGGGGCGACTCGGTGCAGGCCAACAAGGCAGGGCTGATGGAGATCGCCGATGTGTTCGTGATCAACAAGGCCGACCGCAATGGCACCGACGAAACTCGCCGCGACTTGGAACAGATGCTGGAGCTGGGCGACCTAGCGAGCGAGGCGTGGCGGCCACCGATCTTGCCGGTTGTTGCGACGGAACACCAGGGCGTTGGTGCGTTGTGGGACGCGGTGTTGCAGCACCGCGCGTTCATCGAGGCCGCCGGCGAGTTGGCGCGCCGCCGCGAGTTCCGCGTGCGAGAAGAGTTGCGCGAGGTTGTTGCCCGTCGACTCGAACAGCGCGCACTTGAGCTGACAGGTAGCGAACGTTGGGCCGAACTGCAGTTGCAGGTCGTCAATCGTACGGTCGATCCGTGGGCGGCCGCCGACGAAATGCTGAAGGCCATCGACGACTGACGTTGAAAGAAATAGGGTCGCGACGTGAGCGAACTGGTACTGCTGGAGCGACGCCCCGATGGGGTTGCCGTCGTGACCTTGAACAATCCGAAAGTCAACGCGCTGTCGCAGGCACTGCTGGAGGCATTGCACGATGTCGCTCTGTCATTGACCGCCGATCCACCGGGTGCCGTGGTCATCACTGGCGGCGAGCGCATCTTCGCAGCGGGAGCCGACATCAGCGAGTTCGGCGATGCGGTAAAGGCCGGCACCATCACCGAGACCTTCCACATGGCGCTTGACGCAGTTGCGGCGATTCCGCGTTTTGTCATTGCCGCCGTCAGCGGATACGCGCTTGGTGGTGGCTGCGAACTTGCGCTGGCGTGCGACTATCGCATCGCGGGCGAGCGCGCGGTGTTCGGTCAACCGGAGGTTTTGCTCGGCATTATTCCTGGCGGCGGTGGAACGCAGCGTTTGCCGCGCGTCGTCGGACGCAGCCGTGCGAAGGAGATGATGATCACGGGGCGCTCGGTGCAAGCTGCGGAAGCATTACGCATCGGACTTGCCGACGAGGTAGTGGCGACCGACGAGTTGCATCCGCGCGCTCTAGCGCTGGCTGCCGAGATTGCGGGCGGGGCGCTGCAGGCACAACACCTCATCAAGCGCGCCGTCGACGACGGGACCGAGGCTGACCTGGCCGCAGGCCTCGCCATCGAGCGCGAGCTGTTCGAAGCCGTGTTTCATACGGCGGACAGTCGGATCGGCGTGGAGAGCTTCCTGGCCAACGGGCCTGGCAAGGCCAAATTCACGGGCGAGTGACGAGAGCGGCCGCTGCTGCCGGCTCGTACAGCTCGGTCGTGTAATCGCGCACCATGCGCGCGGCGTTGACGAACGGGCCGAGTGATCGCCAATTGTTCTTCATCTTCTCCAACCACCCATGCGGGAGTCCGCTGCCGTTTCCAGTGCCGGCGCCGACGCCGTAGAACAGCGGCACGATCTCGTGCTCCAAGAGGTCGAACAGACTGTCGGCTTCAAACTGATCGCGGGCTACCAGGTCCGTGTCGTTCAGCTCAGCGTCCGCGACCGACTCAATTGCCCAACCGTTGTTGCCGTCGTAGCACTCGTCCCACCAGCCGTCGAGAATGCTGCAGTTGAGCGCACCGTTGAGCGCCGCCTTCATGCCACTGGTGCCACAGGCCTCGAGCGGTCGCCGCGGGTTGTTCAACCACACATCGCACCCGTGGTACATCGCTCGTGCGACAGCCATGTCGTAGTCGGGCACAAACACGAAACGGTGACTGACTTCCAGTTGGCGAGCGAACAGTTCGATGTCGCGGATCATGTCCTTGCCTGCTTGGTCGGCCGGATGCGCCTTACCAGCAAACACGAACTGCACCGGGTGATCAGACTGCAGCAGCAACGCGCGCAAGCGTTCCGGCTGCGAAAGCAGCAGGGTTGCGCGCTTGTAGGTCGCGAAGCGTCGCGCAAACCCAATCGTGAGCGCGTTCGGGTTGAGCGGATCGTTGCCGATGCGCGAACGAACGAATGCAACGAGCTCGGCGCGACCCTTTGCCCGAGCAACCCACACATCGTGCGCGTCCAGTCGGTCGACGCCCCTCCACGCTGCCGCGTCGGCTTCATACCAATACGGTCCCACGCTCTGCGCCAGTAGCGGTGCAATGTGTTCACCGACCCATGTAGTTGCGTGCACCCCATTGGTGATCGCACAGATCGGCACGTCATCAACCGGCACGTTCGGCCACAGCCCGGCGAACATCGTGCGACTGACGCGGCCGTGTAGCTGCGCGACACCATTGGCGTGACCCGCTAGGCGCAATCCCATCACTGCCATGTTGAATGGCGTATCGTGCACGGGCTTGTCCTGTTCGGTCTCGTCGGGTAGGACGACCTCGTGTTGGCCAATGGCGATCAGCTCGTCGAGGGTGCACGCGCACTCTTGCGCGAACTCTCCGAAGTACTTTTCCATCAACTCGCGTGTGAAACGGTCGATACCGGCTTGCACGGGTGTATGCGTCGTGAACAGTCCACCAGCGCGCACTGCCTGGATCGCTTCGCCGAATGTGAGCCCGCTGACCACCAGTTCGCGTGCGCGCTCGAGCGAGAGAAAACCGGCGTGTCCTTCGTTGGTATGAAAAACCTGCGGTGCTAATCCGAGGGCGCGTAACGCGCGCACGCCGCCGATGCCGAGGACAATTTCCTGGCGCAGGCGGTGTTCGCTGTCGCCGCCGTAGAGGCGGTCGGTGATGGCGGCGGCCTCTGTGCTGTTGCCAGCGACATTGGTGTCGAGCAGATACAACGCGACCCTGCCCACCTGCGCGCGCCACACGTTGGCGCGCACCAGATCGCCCGCCATGTCGACCGCTATTTGCACATCGGTGGCGTGCAGCGGCAGTGAGTGCGGATCGAGCGGCGGAAAGCGCTCTTGCTGCAGGCCATCGGCGTTCAGACTCTGACGGAAGTAGCCCTCGTCGTACAACAGGCCAATCGCAGCCAACGGCACACCAAGATCGGAGGCAGCCTTCAGATGGTCGCCGGCCAACACGCCCAGACCGCCGGCGTACTGCGGCAGCGTCTCGGAGATACCGAACTCGGGTGAGAAGTAAGCAACTAGCTCGAGCGGTGACTGAGCACGAGCCTGAAACCATCGCGGATCGGTCATCGCCGAACGAAGGCGGTCCGCGGCGTGGCGCGTCGCCGCCACGATCGTTGGATCGTCGGCCAACATCTGCCAACCCGCGGGGGTGATGGCGGCGATCACTTGCAACGGGTCGCCCGTCTTTTGCCATGTCCGCGGATCGAGTGACTTGAACAACCGCTGTGTTTGGCGATCCCAGGTCCAGTGCAGGTTCGAAGTCAATTCCGACAACGCCTCGAGGGGCAATGGAATATGAGGGACGAGCTTGAGTTCCCGCGCGTGCATCGGGGCGAGGCTAATTGCTGATCTGGCCGCGCCCTACGCTCGCAGCGTGGTATTACCCATTCGCGACCTGCAACTTTTCGGCGAGGGCGCAAATTGGCGATTGTGGGAACTGCTCGGCGCACACGTCACAGCGGATGGTGTTCGCTTCGCTGTCTGGGCACCGAATGCGCGCGCGGTGAGCGTGGTGGGCGATTGGAATCAATCGTCTGGCGGCGATGCACTGCAATTAGAGGGGGCATCGGGGGTCTGGGCGGGGGTGAGCGCGCAGGCGCGGCCGGGGGAGCGTTACAGATTTGCGATTACATCCGCCAGCGGTGACGAGCTGCTGAAGGCCGATCCGATGGCGCGCCAAGCCGAGCTTGCACCCTCGAATGCGAGTGTGATCATCGGGGAGTCCGACTATCGGTGGTCCGATGGCGACTGGATGCGGACTCGTCGCAACGACGCCGGCGCCGCGCTGCGCATCTACGAAGTGCATCTCGGCTCGTGGCGATCGGGCGTGACGAACTACCGCGACCTTGGCAATGAACTTGCCGAACATGTGAGCGCATTGGGATTCACACATGTCGAGCTATTGCCTGTCGCCGAGCACCCATTCGCAGGCTCGTGGGGTTACCAGGTGACCGGCTACTACGCACCGACGGCGCGCTATGGCACGCCCGACGAATTGCGAGCGATGATCGACGTGCTGCACGCGCGTGGCATCGGGGTGATCATCGACTGGGTGCCCGCTCACTTTCCGAAGGACAACTGGGCACTTGCTCGGTTTGACGGCATTCCGCTGTACGAACATCCCGATCCGCAGCGCGGTGACCATCCGGACTGGGGGACGTACGTGTTCGACTTCGGGCGGGCCGAGGTTCGAAACTTTCTCGTCGCCAATGCGCTGTATTGGCTGCACGAGTTCCACATCGACGGACTGCGCGTCGACGCCGTCACCAGCATGTTGCACCTCGACTACTCGCGCGAGCCAGGCGAGTGGACGCCGAATCGCGACGGTGGCCACGAGAATCTGGAAGCGATGGCGTTTGTTCACGAGTTGAACACGCTCGTTGGCCAGCAAGCTCCGACCGCGATGATGATCGCTGAAGAAAGCACGGCGTGGCCGATGGTGTCGCATCCCATCGAGCAGGGCGGGCTCGGCTTCACACACAAATGGAACCTGGGCTGGATGAACGACACGCTCGAGTACTTCCACCGTGGCTCGGGTCGCCGACCCCTGCACCACCACGAGCTGACGTTCGGGTTGACGTATGTCTTCCACGAGCGCTTCGTGCTGCCGTTGAGCCACGACGAAGTGGTGCACGGCAAGAGCAGTCTGTTGGCGAAGATGCCCGGCGAGGAAGCACAGCGTTTCGCCAACTTGCGCGCGTTGTATGCCTGGATGTGGGCACTGCCGGGTGCTCCGTTGTTGTTCATGGGCGCCGAGCTCGCTCCGTACGAGGAGTGGAACGAGTCGATCGCGCTGCCGTGGGGATTGCTCGAGTACGCGTTCCATCGGGGAGTGCGCGACCTGCTGGTGGCACTCAACCGTGTCGCCGCCGAGTGGCCAGCACTGTACGAACGCGATCACGAATACACCAGCTTCGAGTGGCTCGACGCCGATGATGCTGAAGGTTGCACGTACGCATTTCTGCGGTGGGGTGCGCGCGGTGGTGCCGCGATTGCATGTGTCGCGAACTTCTCGCACACGCCCCATGCCGGTTACCGAGTCGGTCTGCCGTGGGCGGGACGTTGGCAGACGCTGCTCAACTCGGACTCGTCTGCGTTTGCAGGAAGCGGCGATGGGCCTGACGCCGCGCTGCCGGCGACCGATCATCAGATGTGGCAACGCCAGCCCGCCTCGGCACTTTTCGATCTGCCCGCGTTCACGGTCGTGTTGCTGGGTAGCGTGCGGCCGCCGTGAGAGGTCCGTTGAAGGTGCGTGAACTGTGGCGAGACGAAGACCTGCGACAGGTTTTCGCCGCGTGCGTCACCCTCGGGCTCGCCGTTGGAGTGTTTGCGATTTCGTTCGGCGTGACGGCGGTTAGTGCGGGAGCGTCGGTGGCGCAGACCTGCGTGATGTCGCTGCTGGTGTTCACCGGTGCCTCGCAGTTCTCGGCGGTCAGCGTGATCGGTGCTGGCGGCTCGGCGGCATCAGCGTTCGGCAGCGCGGCGCTACTTGCGGCGCGCAACTCTGTCTACGGCCTCGCGATGGCTCCTCACCTGAAGGGACGATTGGCGACTCGGCTTGTTGCCGCGCAAATCACTATCGATGAGTCGACCGCGATGGCCTCGGCGCAGACCGATGCAACTCATCGACGCGCGGCATTTTGGATCACCGGACTCAGCATCTACCTGTTCTGGAATACCGGCACGCTGATCGGCGCGATTCTCGGTTCCACCATCGACCCGACCACATACGGGCTCGATGCTGCGTTCCCGGCGGCGTTTGTCGCGATGGTGTGGCCGTCGCTGCGCAACCGTCGATCGGCGTTGGCGGCGGCGATCGGTGCCACCGTGTGCCTGGCATTGATCCCGTTCACACCAGTCGGCGTGCCAATTCTGTGCGCCGTACTTGGTGTCGTCGTCGGAATTCCGTCGCCACCGGAGCGTGCGACATGACATGGACACTCGTGTTTGCGCTCGCTGCTACCGCATACGCCTTCAAGGTGCTCGGACTCGTCCTCGTCGGCGAGCGCAAGTTGCCAGCGATGCTCGACCGTTGCCTCGCCCTCATCCCCGCTGCGCTCATCGCCGCATTGGTGATGAAGGACACGTTCAGTGTCGGTCAGCACCTGCAACTCGATGCCCGCGCCGCCGGCGTCGGCGCCGCAGTCATCGCCGCCTGGCGCAAAGCCCCGCTGATCGCGGTCATCGTCATCGGCGCCGGAGTCACCGCACTCGCCCGCGCCCTCACCTAATCACTAAGGCGGGGAGCGACGTTGTACTTCCTGCGAACTTTGATGGCCGCTAGGTCGTAGGAGTGCTGACTGAGCTTGCCGCGATGAAGCAGGTCGTCGAGCACCTTGATCTCCGCACCAAAATCCAGGGGCGGAGGCGGATCGGTTGTCGGCACGGTCGATGATTGCTGTTTCTTCACCAGATATCGAATGGCCAGCCCTACTTCAACGATGCCCCAGAGGGAAAATGCAGCAGGGACAACAACGATCCCGATGGACGAAGCAAGGATCAGTGCCGCAACACCCAAGCCGAGGATGATCGCTCCGATGCCCATAAACAAGCGAGTGAGAGCGTGACGGCGGTTCTTGAAGCGCTTCGACGGGCTAACGCGAACTAACGCGTTCGCAATTGGGTCGAAACTCTGACGGTTCGCATCGGTCACCCAGCCGGTCCACGACGTGTCGTCGTGCCACCTGAATTCGTGCTTGCCGATCGGGTCTGGTGCCCATCGACCCCTGACCACTTCGTTCCCCGAAGCCACGCTCGAAACCTACTCCGACGTGTCGGACGACTCGATCGGATGAACCCTCACCGCGCCCAGGGGTGCGCCTAGGGGTCAAATCTGACACCAAGCCGCACACGTGTGCGCGCGCAGGTGTCACGCGACGCTGGCTTGGATGCCCCCGCAGGCCTCAGGTCCTGACGGAGACGTTGCGCAAACGTTCGGCAGCCGTTTCCGGCGGCACGATGTTGATCATCACGCCGGTACCACGCTCGAACCCGGCGGTGGTAACCAGCTTCGGGAAGATGTGGACGTGCCAGTGATACGAACCGTTGTAGTGGTGCGGAGCCGTGTGGAACACAATGTTGTAGGCGATGTCGCCGTGCACCTCGCGTAGCGCGACGATCGCATCGCGCACCGCCACGCCCATACTGCGCAGCGTTTCATCGCTGCTATCGGTGAGGTGCAGATCGTGACTGCGCGGGATGATCAGCAGCTCGTATGGCGAGCCGGCCCAGAAAGGACTGACGCACACAACGTCGTCGGTTGCCCACAACACCCGTTTGCCGTCGACCAGTTCGGCTTCGATCGTGGCGCACAGAATGCAGCCGCCCTCGAAACGCGTGAACGCGCGCTCTTCTTCGACAATCTCGCCGGGGACAAACGGCAACCCGAGCAGTTGACCGTGCGGATGAGCGAGCGATGCGCCGGCCTCGCGGCCGTGATTGATGATCGCCTGCGTGTATCGAATGTGACTGGTCTCAGCGTGCTCGAGAAGGCGACGCTTCAGCATCAGCATCATGTCGGCCGCGTCGTCGTTGGTGATGACGTGTGCGCCGGTGTCGTGCTCGGGAGTGAACACGAAGATCTCGTGAATGCCGCTGGCCTCGGCCTGCACATGCACCGGCCCGAGATAGTGCACGGCGAACGGCTCGTTGCCATCGAACGCGGGATACAGGTTCGGAATCACACGCATGCGCCACTTGCCACCGGCGTCGAGCGTCTCGAGCGCGGGCGGTGTCGCTTCTTCGTTGCCGGGGCAGAACGGACACGGGCGATCAGGGTTCGCTTCAACCTGCGGCCGACGAGGCGCAAAGTCGGTGGGTCGCTCGGCTCGATCCGCCACGATCGTTACCCATCGCCCAGTAAGTGGATTCAAACGGAGACTCACAGCTACATCAGCTTACGACGAAACGAGAGCTGTCCGGCGGCTTAACACTTTCGATACACGCTGACGTGGCGCGTGCTCGCTGGCCCGAACGGTAAACGATCGAACGCCTCCCATCGTTCGGCGAGGGCGAGCCCGGCTGCTACCGCCATCTCGTCCAGTTGCTCGACGCTGACCCAGCGCACGCTCCACGGCCGCAGCCGAACACCGCCTGTTTCGCTGATTTCGATAAAATGGCCCTCGGCTCGTTGCTCCGCGACCGTGCCAATGGTCACGCTGAGCACGACCCGATCGACGGTGATCGAACGAACGGTGACCTGCGACGGGGGATCGTGCAGCGTCGGATCGGGAACGAACGCCTCGACCACGAACGCGCCGCCGTCTGTCAGCCGCTGCGCAACTTCCGTGAAACAGCTGCGCTGACGCTCCTCGGTGAGCAGATTCCAGAACGTGTTGTAGGCGATGAACACCAGCGTGAACGGGCCGTCGGGCAGGTCAACCGCCATGTCGCGGAGTCCGACGTGCACGGCTTCGCCACCGGGCTTGCCCGCCAGTCGCTGTAACATCGCCGTGCTGGTGTCGACGCCGTGTACCTCCAACCCGGCGGCGGCCAACGGAATCGCCACGCGACCGGTGCCGACGCCGAGTTCCAGCACTCTGCCGCCCTCCGCCAGCGTGACCAGCGTCGCGACTGTTGTTGCGACGTCGGTGAGGCCGCCGTACCACTCGTCGTAGACATCGGCGAATCCTTCGCCGTAGCTGGCGTCGTCATAGCCGCGCATGGCCGACATTCTGACCCAGCCGGTCATGCGGGTTCGTATGCCTCAGAGCTGGGTGGGCAGAATGGGCCGGTGACGAGCTGGGTGGAGATCGAACAGGGTTCTCCACCACCAAGTGCCTCACGCGCAGCGCGCGCCGCGCAAGAGTCACACTCGACGAAGCCGCTGGCCGTTCGATTGCGGAAATCGGAACGCCTCGTCATCGGTTCCATCGATGTCGCCGCGCACGTCTTCCAACGTCGCGCTCGGCACGTGCTGCTCGGGGCCGCAGTGTTGATGGTGCCGTTGGTGGCGTTGTATCTACTGCTGACCGTGCTGGCCTTCGACAAATACCAGCAGTTCGACAGCCTGCTTGGTGATCGTGGCTACGTCGGTGTCGAAACCGGTTTCGTACTGCTGGGTTTGGTTGTGCAGTCGCTGACCGCGCACCTGATCGGCGCGTTCACCGCCGCCTATCTCGTGCCGTACCAGATGGGTGGCGACCCGCGCGCGGGCGCGTGCGTCCGTCGAGTACTTCGAAAATTGCCGGTGCTGATCCTCACGTGGGCGCTCACTCACTGGCCGACGCTGTTGGTCCTGTGGTGGTTCGTGACGATCGCACCCTCAGAGGTTCTCGCGCTGGTGTGGGTGATGGTGCCACTTGTGGCCATGATCAGCGCTGCGTTTTTGGTCGTAGCGCCGGTGGTGATGATCGAAAACCTCGGCGTGCGCTCGATCGGTCGCGCGTGGCGACTCGTGAAAATCCGTTTCGCCGCCGGGTTCGGCTTCATATTCGCTTGTGCGGTGCTGGGCGCGCTGTTGGCGATGTTCATTGCGTTCTTGCCACCGGCAGCAGAGTCGACGGGCTTCATCACCTTCGGATCGTTCGGCTGGCTCGTGCAGGGCGTGACTACCCAATTGGCTGCGCTGATCGTGTTGCCGTTCGTCGCGATCGCCACCTCGCAGCTGTACTTGCAGTTGCGTATCCAGGTGGAGGGCCTCGACATCGTCATCGCCGCTGATCGGGCGTTTGCATGAATACGTTCGTACGAGGTATTGCGGCCGTTACGAACCTGCTGGTTCAGATCTTGACCTCCAGCGGTGACCCGTTGGAGCCCGTCGACCAAGATCCCGACGCCGTTCGCGAAGAGGCATGCCGGCTCTTGTCGCGCGACCAGTCCGTCTGTGCCCCTCCAGACACCCTCCCACCAAATCAATCTTCGGGTGGCGGATTCAGCTTGGCTTGGCTCAGCGCGCTGTTGTGGCTGCTGCTCATCGTGCTACTGCTCGCGCTGCTGGTGTTTCTGGTTCGTTTCTTGATCGACCGTTCAGGCGGCGGGCAGGCGAAGCGAAAGCGCGCCAAGGACGACGACGAAAACCTTGACGAGGTCGAACTCGCTGCCGTTGCCATCGATCGGTCGCGCGAGCCCACCAACTGGCGAGCGGAGGCCGACGAGCATCGTCGCGCCGGTCGCTACCGCGACGCGCTGCGTTGCCGATATCGCGCGCTGGTCGGCGATCTCGCCCGCCGCGGGTTGATCGACGAGATCCCAGGTCGCACGACCGGCGAGGAACGCACGCAGTTGCATCGGGTACAACCCGAGGCCGGCACACCGTTCGCTTCCGCCGCCGATCTCTTCGACGGTGCCTGGTATGGCCACGTCGCTGTCGACGCCGACGACGACGAACTTTTCCAATCGTTCGAGCGCGACGTGCTCTCCACCACGAGGGCTCGCAAATGAGCGCTCGTCAGGTCAGCGTGCCGAGCGGCAATGCCGCCCGCATCGGTCTCTCTGCGCTGCTGGTCGTCGCCGTCGCCGTCATCATGTTGTTGCTCGTACGTGCCCGACCAGAAGCTGAACCGTTCGATCCGCGCAGCTCAGATGCGGCCGGCACCCGCGGTCTGGTGCTGCTGTTGGAGAAGCAGGGGGCGACGGTCGATATTGTGCGCTCTGCGCCCGGGTCGGGTTCGACCTCACGCGTGCTGGTGCTGCAGGATCGCCTGAACGATTCGCAGCGCCGAGACTTGTTGCAGTTCATCGAGGACGGCGGCCTCGTGGTGATGGCCGATCCCGACAGTCTGATCCTCGACGCACTCCCCGTCGCAGGATCGATCGAGGGTGACGTGCCCACCTTCTCTGGCAACGACGTGATGACGCACGTCAACGTGCCACTCGACGATTGCGATGTGCCGGCGTTTGAAAAGCTGCGTGGCTTGTTCGTCGCCAGAGGTGTCCGATTCCGCGTCCCCGACGGCGCTCGCTCGTGCTTTGGAAGCAACGGCCGTGCTTTCGCGGTGACCCGCGAACACGGTGCCGGTCTTATCGTGCAGCTTGGTGACAACGAACTGTTCACCAACAGGTTGCTGCGCTACGCCGACAACGGGCCGCTCGCAACAGCATTGCTGGCTCCCAACAGCGACGCACGGGTCAGCATCCTGCTCGGGCAGGAAGCGGCGAAGTCGACCGCCGATATCGGGGCCGGTGAGAAAACACTGTCCGACCTGTTACGACCAAGCGTGTGGATGGCGCTGACGCAACTCGCGATTGCATTCATCCTCTTCGCGATCGCGCGGGCAGTGCGGCCCGGCCGACCTGTGCGCGAGCCCGAGCAAGTTCCGATCGCTGGGAGCGCGTTGGTAGTTGCAACCGGCACGTTGATGCAGCGTGCCCATCATGCCGAACGCGCGGGATGGATGCTGCGTGGCAACCTGTACCGCGCGCTGTGCCGCCGGTTCCACTTGCCATCGAACACGTCAGTGGCCGAGCTCGACGAGATCGTGGCGGCGCACACTTCGCTGCCCGCCGGCCACGTTGCCGAAGCGTTGCAGCATGAGGTCGCCGACGATAAGGCTTTGCTGGCGCTCAGCAACAGCCTGCAAACGATTCGCGAAACAACACACGAAGTTCTTGAAGGAGCCAACTCGTGACCGATTCCCACAAATCCCCACTCGATGCCGTACTCGCTGTGCGCACCGAGGTCGCCAAGGTTGTGGTCGGCCAGGAAGGCGTGCTGACCGGCGCCATCGCCGCCCTGCTGGTACACGGTCATGTACTGCTCGAAGGTGTGCCGGGTGTCGCCAAGACGTTGCTGGCGAAGAGTCTTGCCGCCGCGTTCGATATGCAATTCACACGCCTGCAGTTCACTCCCGATCTGATGCCAAGCGACGTGATCGGTCAGCAGCTCGCCGAGCAATCAACCGGCGGTGGCATTTCGTTTCGCTTCCGCGAGGGACCCGTGTTCACCAACCTGCTGCTCGCCGACGAGATCAACCGCACGCCACCCAAGACGCAAGCCGCGCTCCTGGAAGCAATGGAGGAGCGCCAGGTCAGTTACGACCGCCATACGTTGAAGCTGCCCGATCCATTCCTGGTGATCGCCACGCAGAATCCGATCGAGTACGAAGGGACATATCCGCTTCCGGAAGCGCAGCTCGACCGTTTCCTGTTCAAGCTCA
>JANWKM010000036.1 GCA_025451395.1 Ilumatobacteraceae bacterium | reverse complement strand
TGGCCGCTACCGCGGCATACGACGTTGGTTCATTGGACAAGTCGGCCGACGAAGGCTTTGCGCCGAACGATCGAACGTCCGCTGCATCCACCGAGGAGGCCGGATTCGGCCATGCGATCGACAGCCACGTCGTGGAGCCGCTGTTGATGCGGTTGCCCGAACGCGAACGCGAAATCGTGCGCCTGAGGTTTTTTGAGGATCGTTCGCAAGCGGAGATCGCGGAGGCTGTTGGCATCTCGCAAATGCACGTCTCGCGCCTTCTGCGGAGATCAATCGAATTGATGCGCCAGGCTGCGCCAAACCTTGATTCAGACGACCTCTGACCGTGCGCCGACGCCCAGCCGACTGTCGACTAGGTGGCGACCCGTCCATGTTTCGACGGCGTCGATGGTGATGCCGCCCTCGTTGATGGCTATTCGTCGCAGCTCAGGAGCATTCGCCAAGTTGGCATCCGACGACACACGCCACAGGGACTTGAGCAGGTTTTTGGAGCGCGAGAGGTTCGGCCGTCTGTCGTCGAACTGATGGCGAACTTCGGTGCCGATCGACCGACACCACAAAGCGACCGTGTAGCGGTGCGTCCACGCGAGTACCAATGCTGCTGGCCGACTAGCGGGACGTACTAGGCGGCGGGCTGTGCGAGCGATTGTGCGAACCATGTCTCGGATGTACCCGGCGCGAGCACTGGCCAAACTCTGCAGGTTTCATCGACGCAAAAATCGGGAACTCATTGCGCCGACCCGTTACCTCACGACAAGGGAGAGTTCCCATGAACAACACGAACACTCGTCGCCGGATTGCGGTCGCGGTTTTCGCCGCTCTCGTGCTCGGCACGACGGCCACGGCATGTGGCAAGGACGTCGTCGACGACGACGTCGAGGAGAAGATTGACGAGGCGGACAAGGACATCAAGGACTTCGTCGACACCGTCTTCACCGACGAGACCATCGTCATCGACGACCACACCACGAACACCGGCGGCTAGGTGGTAGCCGACTTCGGTGATTGCTAGATTGTGGCGATGTCCGAGCAGGGAGCCCACCTATCCGTCGTTGCCACGGCAGACGGCTGGACGGTGGAAGGCGAGATCGACGCTCACTCGGCCGATTCGTTGGCGAAGGCCTTGTCTCAGCTGCCCAATGTCCCGAAGATCGTTGCTGACTTTGCCGGCGTGACCTTCATGGATTCCAGCGGGCTCCGTGTTTTGGTCGATGCCGCGATGCAGGCGACCGACGCGGGCAAAACTTTCGCGATCGCCAACCCGCAGGTGGCGATTAGGCGCGTCGTCGAGATCAGCGGCTTGAGCGGGCTGCTGCACTTCATCGATTGACCCGATCGTGTTCGAAGATTGTTTCGCGGAAGTCTGGAGTGGGTAGTCGCGGGCGATGAGTCTTCAGCGACCGAGCGGCGAGAGGGGTAGTGTTTCTCTGGTGAGCGATTTCGAAACCTACGACGATGGCGTCGATGTAATCGTTCCCCTGAACCCTCGGTTCGCATCCATGTTACGAACAGTGACAGCCTCCTTCGGGGCCGACACGGGTTTCTCGATCGACGAGATCGACGACTTCAAGCTTGCGCTCACTGAGGCCTTCTCGATGCTGATCGTCGGCCATGGTGGCAACCGTGCTCGAGCAAGCTTCGCTGTCACCGCCGCCGCGATGTCTGTTCGACTGTCGCTCGAGTCCGGCGACGACCTCGACGTCGAGCCCGACGAGTTGGCTCTTGCAATCCTGCGGGCGGTGGTCGATTCGTACGAGATCGGCAACGTGGCGATCACGTTGACGAAGCGCGCAACAGAAACCTCGCTGCTCGGCGGTTGACGGGTCGTAACTATTTACACGATGTGGAAATACTTCAACAGCCCGGAAATCTCGAATAATCGCACCACGACCGCCGACGGCTCGACCATCAGGACTTTTCTGCCAAAACGCTCGGCACGCTGATGGGCGTCGATCAGTTCACGAAGCCCACTCGAATCGATGAAGCCCACGCTTCCGAGATGGATCGTTACGTCACCCGTCGTTCCGGGTAACGGGTTCAGGTAGCTCGACAATTCATCGATGCTCGACGCGTCGATTTCTCCTGCGAGACGCAGTCCGCCTTCGATGACCTGTATCTCGAGTAATTGAGAAGACTCGGTCACGTCGACACGCTACCGTCGAAGAGCGCTCGCGAGCTCTTCATCGCATTAAGACGACGACTGCCACATCGTCCAAAATTGGTCGACCCAGCGCCTGGTACACATCGCGCAGGGCGGCACCACTCTCGCCGGCTCGCGTGCCCTGAATCGCATCGCGCAGCCGACCGAGGCCGACGTCGACCGACTCGCCTCGCCGTTCAACGAGGCCATCGGTGTACAGCCATAGCGAGTCGCCGGCGGCAAGTGTGGTCTTCGTCGTTGACCGAACGATGTGCTCGCCGAGCCCGAGCGGTGGGCCACCATTCGGCAACTGTGTCACGGTACCGTCGAGTCGATGAACCATCGGAGGCATATGGCCAGCCGAGATCAGTTCCAAGTCGCCGGTCGAGGGTTCGTAGGAAGCCGCGACCATCGTGCTGAGTCGAGCTCCCTCGACGTTCTGCGCAAAGCGATCAAGGTTCTCGACGATCGCTCCTAGCGAATCCGTCCGCGACACGAGTGCCGCAAAAGCGTGACGCAACTCTCCCATCGTCACCGCTGCATGCAGCCCGCGTCCAACAACATCGCCGATGCCGATCACATAGCGGTCCGGTCCTGCGCTGACGATGTCGTACCAGTCGCCACCCACATCGAGATTCGCTGCCCCGGCCTCGTACATCGCCGCTGTCTGTGCTCCCGGGACCAACGGCAACACGCCCGGCAGCAGACTGCGCTGCAAACGCTCAGCAACCGAACGGTCGCGGTCGCTCGCAGACGCCCGCTCCAATCCCAAGCCGAACAATTCGGCAACCGTTGCGAGAGTTCGTTGCAAGGCATCCGTGAATATGACCGGATGCGACCACCCGAAACCGATTGCTGCATGACCTCGACGCGTTGGGTAAGCCGCCAAAGCCTGAAACTCAGTACCGGCAGCATGGTTCGCTTCGAGTGGAAAATTCGCGGAGATCTCACGCGGACCACTCATCAGCACCGGAACACCAGTGAGCACTGCACTGCCAAGCGGAGTGGATTCGTCCAGTCGCAGTCGATCCGACCGATTCCCCGAGTGCAGCTTCAGGTCACCTGTTTCCGGATCGACGATCGCTGCGTGGGCGAGCGATGCCCCGACGAGGTCGCCAGCGATCCTGCTCGTTCGCTGCATTATTTGATCGATGCCGGCGGCGGCCGTCAGCGCCTTTGCCAAATGAAAGAGCTGTTCGGTCGAATGGTCTTGCGCGAACTTCAAACGCATCGCGTGGCGTCGCTCAATCTCGGCGATGGCGAACCCGCACAAATCCGACAGCGTTTCCCGGTCGTGTTCGGTCCAATCACGAGTTCGACGGTCGATGACGCCGAACACGCCGCACACCTCATCGCCGATGTCGACGAGCCGTGCCGCGAGGCACGCGTAGGTGGTGGCATCGTGGCGGCCGTCGCGTACTTCGAGGACGCCGTCGACGGCGAGCGCTGATTCTGCGATCGCCTCGCTCAGCGATTTACAGTCGTCCTCACGGCCGTTCTCACTATCTTCGTCGACACTCAGGACATGGGTGGTGGGCTCGCCGGCAGCGTCGACAATCGTGACGAAACTGATCGGTACACACAACATGTGACCCGCCAACCGCGCGACCGGCGCAAACGACTCCTTTTCAGGTTGGTCGTATGGCGTCCTCACGCTGTGAGATTACCGAACGCACTGAAAGTGAGCCTTTCGATCGTCGCTCAAGTTTCGATCATCTCTCAAAGGGGTATGACGACGACATGACTGACATCTACACCCTCCCCGATCTGCCATACGCCCTTGATGCACTCGCCCCGTGGTGTCCCGCCGACACGCTGAAGCTGCATCACGGAAAGCACCACGCGACATATGTGAAAGAGGCGAACGCCTTAACCAAACAACTTGCCACCGCCGATCCGACGGACGAATTGAAGTTCGGAGCCCTGCAAACCGCCTTCTCGTTCAATCTTTCGGGTCACCTCTTGCACTCGTTGTTTTGGACAAGTATCCGTCCCGCGTCGGGACGGCCTGCCGCCGAGCTGGCCAGCCGTATCAAGGAGAGTTTCGGCTCGTTCGACCGTTTCGCTGCGTTGTTCACATCTGCGTGCGTGAAGGTTCAAGGGTCAGGCTGGGGCGCGCTCATGATCGACCCAGCAACCGGAGCCTTGCGAGTTGGGTCGATCTTGAACCACACCAACGGTCTCGCCCCCGGCGCGCAGTTGGTGGCGGTCATCGACGTGTGGGAACACGCCTACTACCTGACACACAAGAACGACCGAGCCACATGGGTTGGCGCGGCAATCGATCACCTGGACTGGGAGTCGATCGCTCGTCGATGCGACGAGGCCGCCGTTGCAGTGCCGGTCGCTGTCGGCGCGTAGGTTTACGCGTAGGTTTACGCGTAGGTTTACGACACATTTTTGTTTACGACTCAGGCGTTCTGGGTAGAGCCGGACCACACTTCCCCCCGAAGTGCCCAGCCAGAGGGCGGTCGAGCCAGCAACGGAATACGACCGCCCTCTCAGGCTGTCTGTGTTCTATTTCCGCTCAAACGCGCAACAGCCCCGACATCGGGAGCGTTGCCGGGGCCGTTGAACTACTAGCCGTTGACGAACTAACTACCGGTCAGGTTCGACGGAAAATGCTGTGTCCGCCAGGACCGACCAGTGCCGCAGCGATCAACAGCACGATGCCAAAGATGATCTGACCTTGGATGAGCTGGACGACGCCGACGACAGCCAGGATGACTGCGAGGATCATCAACACGGTGGAATTCATGGGTTCTCCTTTCGTCCGCAGATGTGGTTCGGAACCGAGGAATACCCAGGATGAAGCTGTTCAAACTCGCGTTTGGAGGGTCGCCCCGCGGGGTATCGATGTGGGGTATAAAGGCACGAAGTGCATGTAACCAACTAAGGAGTCGTCAATGGATATCAAGATCAGGTTCATCTTCTATCTCCTCGCATTCATCGTCTTTATCTTCTCGTTGTTGGGGAGAGGCGTGAAGTTGGGCGGTCGCGGCATTACGGAAGTACCGCTCGGTCTCGCCCTCTGGCTATTCCCGCTTTTGTGGGACACCGGCGAGGCAGCGTTCTAACTACACCCGTGACTGTGTAGCTACCTGGGCGGCAGCGGCGGCGATTGCCTCTTGATCGCCCAGGTACTGCGCATCTATGACGTGTAGCGAGTCGTCGAAGCGATAGCGGCGTGGTACACCGGTCGGGATGTTCAAGTCCGCGATGTCGTCGCGCGACACCGCTTCCAAGTGCATCAGCAACGCGCGCAGCGAATTTCCATGCGCGACGATCAACACGTTCTGACCGACCAATAGTTGCGGTGCGACGGCGTCGTGCCAGTACGGCAGCACACGCGCGACAACGTCCGCCAGACACTCGGTCGCTGGCAAAACGTCGGGTGGCAGTAGGCGATAACGCGCATCGTTGACCGGATGCTCAGGACTGTCGGTGCCGACCGGTGGTGGTGGAACGTCGTAGCTGCGCCGCCAGAGATGTGTTTGCTCTGCGCCGTGCAATTTCGTGGTTGCCTTCTTGTCCAAGCCCTGCAGCGCTCCGTAATGCCGTTCGTTCAATCGCCAGTGCCGCTGAACGGGTAACCACTCCTGGCCCATCGCCGCTAGTGCTAGTTGACATGTCGCAGTCGCACGCGTGAGCACCGAAGTGTGCGCGACATCGAACTGCACGCCGTCGGCGGCGATCGTGTGGCCAGCGGTGGTTGCTTCGGCAACGCCCTTGTCGGTCAACGGCACATCGTGCCAACCGGTGAAGAGATTCTGCTGGTTCCACGTACTTTCGCCGTGGCGCAAGATCACGAGCGTGCCGGTCACACCAGTCATGCTACGAGGCCCTCGATCAGGGTTGCCGCTTGCGCCGCTCCGTTGCGGCCGCGGATGGTCGCGGCGTTGGTCGTCATGCGCTTGTGCAACTCCACGTCGTTGAGCAGCCGATCGAGTGCGCCGGTGAGCTGATCGTCGTCGAACGCGTACGTCGGTAGGCGCACGCCGTACCCGAGCTCGTCGACGCGCTGCGCGTTGTCGTACTGATCCCAGAAGAGCGGCAGCACGATCATCGGTTTGCCGAAGTGAAACGCCTCGGTGGTCGTGTTGTTTCCGCCGTGGGTGATGACAAGGTCGACGTGAGGTAGCACGTTGGTTTGCGGTACCTGTGCCGCACCCCACATGTTTGCCGGCAGGTCGTAATCGTCGGCGAGCGGACCTTTGGACACGACGAACCGATGGCGAGTGCGACCAAGAATCGAGACCAATCGCCTCATCAGCTCGACATCGGCCGAGCCGAGCGAGCCGAGCGATAGATAGACCAGCTTGCTCGCCGGGTCGCCGCTGTTCGGATGAGCGCGCAACTGTTCCGGCAACGTCCACGGTTCGTCTGTCGCGCGCACCGACGAGTCGAGCCGGTGCCAGGTGCTGCCAAGTGGTCGGCGCTCGGTGTAGTCGGCGACCTCCGGATAGAGGTACAGATTCAACGCGCCCTCGTGGATGAACTCCAGATCGGCCAGCGGCGGCGCGCCGCACGACTGCACCCACTCGTTGTAGGTGTTCCACAACTCGCGGTGTGAGCGGTCGTACTCAGCGCGGAAGTCAGCCCACTGGCTGCGATCGTCGCTGGAATAGCCACTGAACAACGGAGGAATGTCGCGGCCCTTCAACTCGAGCGGATTGCAACTCACGGAACGTACGAACGGCACGCCCGCAGTGACGAGCGCGGGGAAGCAGTTGACGTTGTCCTCGATGATCACGTCGGGATGCTGGCGCTCGATGATCGCTTGCAGTTGTGGTTGACAGAACACTGCCCCGTCGATCAACGCCTGCCATGTCGGCTGGATGAACTGCGTGAGCTGCTCGATCGTCGGCAACCGGAACACGGGAGCGGTGTCGCGGATGAAATCGATCCAGAATTGGCCGGCCACCGGTTCCGCACTATGTTCGTTCAACGGCACAGTTTCGTTCAACGGCACAGTTTCGTTCAACGGCAAATCACTAGGTGGAGGGGGCGGAGCGAGGTCGACGAGATCCTCTACGAATCCGAGAGGTTGCAACTTGCCCTGCCAACTCGCCTCAGCAGCAAAGATCACGGTGTGACCGCGTTCGCGGAGGATGTTGCCGATACCGATGCAGTTGTTGGTCGGCCCGTACGCGCTTTCGGGCATGAAGAGAAACCTGGCCATCACCATTTTCTAGTCGCTAGCGTCGCCGCAATGGTTACGCCGGGTGAATCTGCGACGGTTGCCTCGCGATTGGTCGGGCGCGAACTTGCTGGCGAGCGAGCGATCACCGTTGACCAGACGAACCAAAGTGTGGTTGTTGGCGAGGAGTTCGTCGTCAAGTGGCTGCAACCGCCGGTGCTGTCGCCGCATCCGGGCGTGCAATTACTGCATCACCTCGCCGGCCGCGGGTTCACCGAAATGCCCTTTTACTTCGGGGTCGAGGAGCGCGACGAGTTGGTGGTCGCGACGGTGAGCGAGTTTGTGCCTGGCGCGGTCGACGGATGGGAGTGGTTTGTCGATGATGTCGATGCCTTCTTGCGAGGCAGCACGGGTTTCGAGGAGTTGATCATGTGGGCGGGCAGCATCGGAGCACTCACGGCCAGGTTGCACGTCGCGCTCGCTGACATGCAACCCAGCACGGTCGCGGCTCGCACGTACTACGCCACCGCGCTCGAGCGACTCGACGAAGCACTGCGGGTGACGGAAGGAGATGAAGGTGCCCGCCTTCAGGCACTTGTACCAGCCGTGCACGCCGCGCTTGCGCCACTGGATACCGGCGCGCTCCTCGCCGCACACCGCATTCATGGCGACCTTCACGCAGGTCAGTTCCTTCGCGCTGGCGATCGGTTGTTGGTGACTGATTTCGACGGTAACCCGATGGCGAAGGGCGGAGCCCGCCTGCTTCCCCACTCACCACTCGTCGATGTCGCGTCGATGTTGCAATCAATCGACCACGTCGGACGCATTGTCATCAAGCGTCGTCACCCTGATCGAGTCGACGATGTCGATCGCTTTATCGCAGCTGGCGTCGCGGCGGCACTCGCTTCGTACCGCAACGTGCATTCAGTCGCAGACGAACTGTTGCCCGCGTTCCGAGTCGCTCAGGAGCTGCATGAGTATTGCTACGCCGCGACCCATCTGCCCCGTTGGCTCTACGTGCCCGATGCTGCTCTCCCCGTGCTATTGCGCTAATTCATGCGAGGGTTACCTGCCGTCCGAGGGCTAGATGCCCGTATCCGGGCACGTAACCCTCGAAGGGCCGCCCGAAGGAGGCGACCGTCAGTTTGTTTGAATCGAAGATTGCCCGCGCGTCCCCGCGCGTATTCCACGCCAGCCCGCCGAGAGTGCAATGAGTATCACCACACTCACCAGTCCGAGTGCCGCGCCGGCCCAAGGCGCCGCTCCTCGCATCCCGAGGTACTCGGCGTGGGATCGGCTCTCTGGCGGTTCGATTTGAAGGTCATCCATAAGCGCGTCACCGATAAGCCACCACCCCAGGACTCCACCGATGAGGCACGTCGCGGCTGAGAGAAGGGTGTCCACCGCGAGCTCACGTCGCCAGTTTATGGACGGGTCGTTCGACGTCGAGCACCATCGCGACTCGCTACCGGACCCTTATTGCTGTGCGAGGCTCGTTCTATGAAAGCTGCCGTTTGATGAAGGCTGTCGTTCAGTGAAGGTTAAGGAATTTCTCGCCGATCTGGAGGCGAAGCCGGCCGCGTTACGCGCACTGGCGGATGTGATCGGTAATGAGAAGTGGCCGGTCGGCGTCGGTGATCGATTGTTGCTCACGGGGATGGGTTCTTCGTGGTTCGCAGCTGAGACAATGGCGCGCCGTCTGCGCCGCGCTGGTGTGCATGCGGTCGCCGAACTGGCTTCAGTAGAAGCGTCGTATCCCGCTGATTCAGCTCTCGTCGTGATCGGTATCACCGCGTCGGGTACCAGCAAGGAGACGTTGCAGTTGTTGGCGTCGCATCAGGGCACGAGTCGCACGATCGCGCTCACGAACACCGCCGCTGCCGCATTACCCGCGGATCGCACGATGTTGATGCACGCCGGCGACGAGAACGGCGGCGTCGCGTGTCGTAGCTACACGCACACGCTGGCCGCGCTGTTGCAACTGGAGCATCAACTCACGGGTGGCGTTCCCGATCTGCCCAAGAAGCTTGCGCTGGCAGCCGACGCGGTGACCGCGCTGCTTGATGGGCGCAGCGCCTGGCTGCCTGCCGCTCGCACGACACTCACCTCGCCGCACGGCTGTTGGCTGCTTGCGCCAGCGGAACGACTAGCCAACGCACTGCAGGGCGCACTGATGATCCGCGAAGGGCCGCGCCGCAACGCCGATGGTTGCGAGACCGGTGATTGGAATCACGTCGACGTGTACCTCACCAAGGCATGGGACTATCGCGCGCTCGTGTTCGTAGGAAGCCGTTTCGATGCCGATGCGGTGAAGTGGATGCGCGAGCGCCGGAGTCACTTTGTCGCTGTTGGCGGCCGGTTGCCGGGTGCCGAGCTGGAGGTGCGCTACCCCGGTGACGACGACCCGATCGTCGCACTCCTCACCGAAGTGGTGATCTGTGAGCTGATCGCTGCAGACTGGTGGCTGCACCCTGACAGGAGCAAACGATGACTGACCGGAACTCGAACGACCGGAACTCAAACGACCGGAACTCGAACGGCTATCCACAACCGCTCGGCGGTAACACGATGCCGCGCTTTGGTGGCATTGCGACGTTCATGCGACTCCCTGGTCATCACGCGGGCGCCGACCTCGATGTCGCCGTCGTCGGGGTGCCCTTCGACATCGGTACTTCGAATCGGCCGGGCGCTCGTTTCGGACCGCGCGGCATCCGCGCCGAGTCCGTGTTGTTGCGCCCGTACAACATGGCGACACGAGCAGCACCCTTCGACAGCCTGCGCATCGACGACTGCGGCGACGTTGCGATCAATCCGTACAACGTGCTCGATTCGGTAGCGCGGATCGAGGCTCACTACGACGCTCTACTCGCCGACGATTTGATCACGGTCTCTATGGGTGGCGATCACACCATCATCTTGCCCATCTTGCGCGCGATGGCTCGCAAGCATGGTCGCATCGGGTTGGTGCACATCGATGCCCATACCGACATCAACGACACAATGTTCGGCGAGCGGATTGCGCACGGCACACCCTTTCGGCGAGCGATGGAGGAGGGCCTCCTCGATGCTCACCGAGTGGTGCAGATCGGCGTTCGCGGCACCGG
>JANWKM010000035.1 GCA_025451395.1 Ilumatobacteraceae bacterium | reverse complement strand
TCGTCGATCAGGTCGATCGCCTTGTCCGGCAGGAAGCGGTTGGTCACGTAGCGGTGCGAGAGCGTGGCGGCCGCGATGAGCGCGGCGTCCTGGATGCGCACGCCGTGGTGGACCTCGTAGCGCTCCTTCAGGCCACGCAGGATCGCGACGGTGTCCTCCACGCTCGGCTCGTCGACGTACACCTGGGCGAACCTGCGCTCGAGGGCGGCGTCCTTCTCGATGTACGTGCGGTACTCGTCGAGCGTCGTCGCCCCGATGAGCCGCAGCTCGCCGCGCGCGAGCAAGGGCTTGATCATGTTGCCGGCGTCCAAAGCGCCCTCGGCGGCACCGGCGCCGACGATGGTGTGCAGCTCGTCGACGAACGTGATGATCTCGCCGGCCGCGTCGGTGATTTCCTTCAGCACCGCCTTCAGTCGTTCCTCGAACTCGCCGCGATACTTGGCGCCGGCCAGCATGCTGCCGATGTCGAGCGCGATCAGTCGCTTGTTCTTCAGTCCCTCGGGCACGTCGCCGTCGGCGATGCGACGGGCGAGACCTTCGACGATCGCCGTCTTGCCGACGCCAGGTTCACCGATCAGCACCGGGTTGTTCTTCGTGCGCCGACTGAGCACTTGAATGACGCGGCGAATCTCGTCGTCGCGCCCGATGACCGGATCGATCTTGCCGTCGCGTGCGCGCTGGGTGAGATCTTGTCCGTACTTCTCGAGCGCGGCGAAGTTCTCTTCCGGTGTTGGGCTGGTCACGCGATGGGCGCCGCGCACCTCCTTCAACGCCTGCAGCAGTTCCTCGCTACCAACACCGAGCCGCTGATTCATCGCAAGCAGCAAGTGCTCGACCGAAAGAAAGTCGTCCTTCAGGTCCTTCTGGTATTGCTGCGCGTTCTGCAACAGGTTGTCGAGTTCGCGGCTCAGCCGCGGCTCGTTGCCCCCGAACGCTTTGGGCAGTTTGGCGACCGCTTCGTCGGCCTGATTGCGCACCATCAACGGGGCGAGGCCCAGCTTGGCCAGCACGGCGGGCACGATCGTGTCGTCCTGGCGCATCAGCGCCGCCAGCAGGTGGTCGGGGGTCAGTTCCGGGTTGCTCAGCGACTTTGCATGCTCGAGGGCCGCGGCAAAGGCCTCGTTGGTCTTGAGGGTCCATTTCTTGGGATCGAGTGCCATATTGGACCTAATTCTATTGGGTTACAGCGAAAATCCTGCTACAAGTCGTATCAACATTTGGAGTCAGGCGGGGATTGCGATGTCGATAACCAGGCGTTCCGGGTCGTGGAAGACCTCGACCAGGAACGGATACTGCGCGTCCAGTCCGATCGACCAAATGCACACTCCTTCATTGTTCTCGGTTTCCCGCAACTGAAGGACATGAAACACATTCTCGGGGACGAAATCGATCGGCCCGGCGTACCCCTCTCCGCTGCCCGGTTCGGGCATCCACATCCGCATCGTCACTTGCAGCGTGGCGTCGCCGGCGATTTCGACGAACTCGTCGCTCTCACCCAATCGCACAGGGTCGTCGACGTACTCCACATACCAGCCGGGGAAGTCGCCCGTGCCACCCAATTCGATGACGACCCGCTCGAAGCACGGGTGGGCGCCGGCGCGGATGTCGGTGCCGACGAGCCCCGACATCAGCAACGAATCTTCACTCGCCTTGGCGCCGGTGGTCGGATCGATAAGACAGGGCTCGGCAGTGGTGGTGGTGACGTCGGCGACCGACGTCGCGCTCGCCGTTGTAGGAAACGATGTGGTCGTGGAGGCAGTGTCGGCCGTGGGGGAGCGTTCGCTGGAACACGCGGCGAGTAGGAGAACCGTGACGGCGAGTGCGGACGGTCGTGTCATGTGTGCAGCATGCCTTAACTCGGTGTCAACTGAAAGCGGCTATGGTCCGCCGATGGACAACACCGAACCACCAACAATTCTCGAAGACGAAGTCGAACAGTCCGCCTCGCGTCGCAACATGTTGCGCCTCGCAGGGGCCGCAGTCGCCGGTGGCGCCGCCGCAGTGTTAGTCGGTGGTCAGCCCGCGGCGGCAACGGCAGGGGACAACTTTGTCATCGGCAATTCCACCCCCAACGACGCCGGCATCGTCGAGACGACGCTCATCGCAGACGTCGACGGGCAGCCAGCGCTCACGGTGACCAACGATTCGACGACCGACTTTTCTGGCGCGATTTTCGGGGACAACGCCGTAACTGGGGTCGCGGGCGCGGCGCAGGGAGGCGGAACGGGTGTCGTTGGTGTCGCCGAAGTCCCGGACTTCAACGGATGGGGAGTCCTCGGAATCGCAGCGGGCGTGGAAGGAATTGCCATCGTTGCCTTCCCGGGCCGCGCACACTTGGGGCTTGCTCCGTTGGACGTAGAGGGATTGCCGATCGGCGATCACTTGTACGGCGAGGTGTTGACCAACAACACGGGAATCTTCTATTGCCTCGAATCCGGCAACGGCCCCGGCGGATGGACCACGCTCGCCGACATCGACTCGGCCGGGGTGTTCCATGCGATCAGCCCGGCTCGCGTGTACGACAGCCGCAAGACGTTCGAGCAGGTGATCTCGTCGGGGCAGAACCGCACTGTGTCGGTCGCCGACAAGCGCGATCCCGGCAGCTACGCGGTGACGGTGCCCAACGTCGTGCCCGTCGGCGCGACCGCAATCACGTACAACATCACGATTACCGGAACCTTCAACGGGGGCTTCTTGTCCGTGAACGAGGGTGGTAACACCGTCGTCGCCGCCAGCACGATCAACTGGTCGGCAACCGGCTTAACGATCGCCAACGGCTCGGTGGGCAAGCTCGACGGCAATCGGCAGATCACGGTCATCTGCGGTCCCAATTGCTCCACGCACTTCATCATCGACGTAACGGGCTATTACCGCTAACGCTTCTTCTGCCAACCCAGGTGCGGCTTGGCTGTCGCCCCCTCGACGGTTTGCGTTGGCACGCGCGCGGCGGGCACACGCAGCGACGTCCGCTTGACCGACCAGTCACGCGGTTCGGTGCTCGCCGCGGCGACCGCCTCATCTTCAGTCGGCTCCGGCTTAACCGCCGACAACATTTGCGACACCTTTGCTCGCTTCTCACTCCAACCATCAGCCATCACCGCACTCTAGTCGTCCGAGGGTTACGTGCCGTCCGAGGGTTTCCTCCCCGCCGGCGGGGACGAAACCCTCCGAGTAGCGTCCCGCGCGTGACCAAGACCACGCGCCGCGCAGCGTGGGGAATGTTGGTGCTCACGGCAGCGACCGGACTATCGGGTTGTTCATTCGGGCCGCGGTACGCGGCGACGATCAACGACGAGGGCCACGTTCAAATTGAGCGGTGCTTCACGTCGGCCGATCTGGTGGTGGAGAGTTCGCCCGGCGATGGCGTCTTACAGCTGACGGACTCCGGTCGCGAAGGAGACGGCGCTCGGGTCGGTGTCGTCGACTTGGAGATGCCCTCCGCAGAGTGGACGGTGTCGGGCAACCTCGACCTGCAATCAGACACGGTGCTAACGGTTTGGCAAGCCGACGATTTTGATCTCGCTCATCGTGCGACGACCACCACAGCGGCTACAACCGCTTCGAGTCGTTATATATACACACCTGAGCCTGTCCTCAAAGTGAGAGTGAGCGACCTCAGACGCGGCGCCTACTTCCACGATGGGCGCAACATGTCGAAGGGCGAGTGGAGGGACGCATGCGACCCGGATACAGGGCTCTCCTTCGGAAACTTGCTGCTGTTCGCTCTGCCCTTCCTGTGCATTCTCTTCGTCGTCGTGTTTCTGCTGGTGTGCCTCTTCAGCGCGGCGTTCCGCCGCAAGCCGATTGGCCGTCTCCCACCACGAGACACCTAGCGGCGGAGGAGATCCGAGGGTTTGCTCCCGTCCGAGGGTTTCATGCCGGAAATCACGCACGAAACCCTCCGACCCCACCGAAACGGCAGCAAACCCTCGGACTAAACGTCAGCGGCGGAGGAGATCCTTGGCGATGTGGGTGATCTGGATTTCGTCGGTGCCTGCGTAGATCTGCAGCACCTTCGCGTCGCGAGCTAGTTGCTCGACGCGGAATTCGCTCATGTACCCGTTGCCGCCGTGCAACTGGACGGCCTCCATCGCGACTTCCGTCGCGGCGCGCGCCGAGTACAACTTCATCGCCGACGCTTCGGCGAGTGTCATCACGTGGCCGGTGGCGCTCATCTCGATCGTGCGAAACACCAAGTTCTGCACGTTGAGTCGCGCAACTTCCATGCGTGCCAACTTCTCCTGGATCAACTGAAACTCGCCGATCGGCTTGCCGAACTGCACGCGGTCCTTGGCGTACTGCACGCTCAGTTCCAAGCACTCCTCGACGATTCCGAGGGCCATCGCCGCGACACCACTGCGTTCCATTTGAAACGTTGCCTTCGCGCCATCGCGACCGCCAGCGGGCAGGTCCTCGGTTTCGCCGATCAACCGGTCGCGGCCAACGCGCACGTCGTCGAGAAACAGTTCACCGGTGGGAGACGAGTGCATGCCCATCTTGCGCAACGGCTTCGACTGCACGAACCCGGTCATCCCACGCTCGAGCACGAACGACAACACCTTGCGCTGCTCGGGCGGGTTGCCCTCATCGAGCTTGCAGATGAACACGGTCGTGTCGGCGTACGGCCCGTTGGTGATGAACGTCTTGCTCCCATTGAGGATGTAATCGTCGCCATCGCGCCGAGCGGTGCTCTTCATCGACCCGAACGCGTCGCTACCGGAACCCGGTTCGGTAATCGCCCACGCGCCGATCTTGTCCATCGTCATCAGGTCGAGCGCCCACCGCTCCTTCTGCGCGATCGTCCCCTTCGACATGATCGCCGCCGACGTCAATCCCATGCTCACGCCCATCGCGGTAACCATGCCTGGGCACACTCGGCACAACTCGATGGTGGGGATCATGCTCGTCGCCGCATCGCTGCCACGGCCCGGCTTCGCCGCTGTCGGCTTCTCACCGCGCTCGGCCAGATCCTTCTCGCGCGCAATCTGCGTCGCAAAACGATCGCGTGCCAACACGTCGATGCCGAACGTCTTGAGCATCTTGCGGATGATGTCGTACGGAGGCATCTCGCCATGCTCGAGCTCCTCCACGTGCGGGCGCACCTCGTCGTCGACGAAGCGCTTCACCGCCTCGCGGATCATCTGGTGCTCTTCGCTCCACTCGAACATCCGTCCACCATATTCAGCGCTTGCGACGAATCGTCATTCGTATGTCGATGACGTCGCCCTCGTCTACCTCCTCGGTCCGGCGCACGATGTCTTTGATCGGGACGACGTAGCCGCCGTCCTTTGGCCACAGCGACGTCTGAAACTTGGTGCCACCGACCCGGACCTCCACGGGGACCATTCCCCAGCCATAGGTGACCTCGCGAGAGATATCGGCAATCTCGCTGCGCTGCGGCTCGGGCACGGTCACGAAGTGGAACGGCGACGGCCCGCGCCAGCACCAGATCTCACCACTGAAATTCAGCTCGCCGTCGTCCACAACCCCTCCCGGATGCTTACGCTATGCGCCGATGCCAACCGTGACCGTGCTCGATGGTGGCATGGGCCGCGAACTGCTGCGCATCGGCGCTCCGTTCCGCCAACCCGAATGGTCGGCGCTCGCACTCACCGAAGGTCCCGAGTGGGTCGTGCGCGCGCATTGCAACTTCATCGAAGGCGGCGCACAAGTGATTACGACCAACAGCTATGCGGTCGTGCCGTTCCACATCGGCGACGAACGATTTCGATTGGAAGGTCGCGAGCTGGCCGCGCTCTCCGGACGGCTCGCCGCTGAAGCCGCGGAGACGCGCCCCGATGTCATCGTCGCTGGTTCGCTGCCGCCACTGTTCGGTTCGTACCTGCCCGACTTGTTCGACGCAACGGCCGCGCCAGCGATTATCGATCCGCTTGTCGACGGTCTGCGCGACAATGTCGACGTTTGGCTCGGTGAAACGTTGGGTTCGATTGCCGAAGCCGAGGCGATACGTGCGGCGCTCGATCGCAGTGACGCGCCGGCGAAACCGTTGTGGATCTCGTATTACCTGCATCATCAGCAGAAGGGCATCCTCGCCTCGGGGGAGTCGGTCGCCAATGCCGCTGCGGCTGCGGTCGATCTGGGAGCGACCACAGTGATGTTCAACTGTGCCCCGGCCGAGCTGATCAGCGCCGCGATCCCGATCGCGGTGGCAACGGTCGGCAACGACGCGCAGGTCGGTGGTTACGCGAATCGATTCAAGGCCAGTCCTGTCCCGCTCGGCACCGCCAACAGCCACCTCTCCGAGTTTCGCGACGACCTCGACCCGGCGAGCTATTGCACGTTCGTTAGCCAATGGATCGACGATGGTGCAACGATCATCGGCGGCTGCTGCGGCATGACACCCGACCACATCGCTGCGATCAGTGAGCTAGTGGCTAGCCGCTGATCGTCGGCGTTCGTCATTCAAGAACGGCAGTGGCCACGACGGAGCCGTCGGCGGCGACGATGCGCATGTCCCCGGCTTGAAGTAGCGCCCGATCAATGCCGACCGCCCACACTCCTGCGGCGACGTCGTCGTAGCCCCACGATCCGACGGTGACGGACTGTCCGCTCGCAAGCACCAACTCGCACCACACGGTGGCACTGCTGTTCGTGGGATTGTCGATTGTGACCAGCACGAAGGGCTCCGCCCCGGAAACGAGTTGTGCGCTGCCCAGTGACGACCCGTCGCGCGCCGCGATCGTGCCCGAGCGGGCGACGGTGCCGGCGCTGACGTTGGCCGAGTCGTCGGCGCCGCTCAGGGCTGTGTTGCCGAGAGCGACCCCGCCGAGCAAAGCCGCGATGCACGCCGCGGCCACGATGAACGATCGCCACAGCGCTGCTGGCGCGCTTGTCCCGACGTGTAGCCGTCCGAGGACGCGCGATTCGAAGCCGGCTGGCGGCTCCACTCGGGGAGTGAGCTGCAGCAGACTGTCGACGAGACCGCTCACCGTGTCGAGCTGCGCCTGACAACTCGGGCAGCTGCCGGCATGAGCCAGCAGACGACTCGCTTCCGGTTCCGCCAGTTCGCCGATAGCCAGCGCTTCCACGTGCTCCTCGAACTCAGCACACAATTCGGTGTTCATCGTTCGACCTCTGTACTCAGCGCAGCCCGCAATCGCAGCAAACCAGTACGCAACCGCGTCTTGGCTGTTGGCACACCGACGCCCTCGAGTTGGCCGATCTCGGTGGTCGTGCGTCCGCCGATGGTGGCGAGTACCACGGCGCGGCGTTGCTCGACCGGCAATGAAGCAAGTGCGCGCCGCAACCGGGCAACGTGATCCGACTGGATCACGTTCTCAGCCGGGTCGCTCACGGGTAAATCGTTGGGGTCGTGGGCGAGCATCTCGCCGATCGTCCACGGATCGAGAGGAACTGGGCGGCGCACCCTGATCGCATCGATCGCCAGGTTGCGGCAGATGGTCAGCAGCCACGTGCCGACGCCGGCGCGGCGACTGTCGTATGTCGCTCCGTGGAGCCAGGCGCGTTCAAATGTCAACTGCGCAATGTCTTCCGAGAGGGCACGATCGCCCGTGATGGTTATCGCCAAGCCGTAGACGCGCGACTGGAAGCGGCGGATGAAAACGGCGATGGCATCGGTGTCGCCGAGGGCGACTGCTGTGAGCAGGGCATCGTCACTGAGCCGGGCATGTCGGTCGGGTGTGCGCAGCACAGTTGTTGTACGTTCGCCGGGCTCTGAAAGATTGTCGCAATCCATTTCGGCCCGAGACTCGTATCTATCCACATCCGTACTCTACGAAGGAGCTCGTATGTCGACTCTCCGTTCGAAATTCGTCCCCCTCGCCATCTGCATGGCCTTCGGTGTTGTCGCGTGCGGCGATGACAGCAGTGGTTATGGCAACGACGCAACGACCCCTAGCAACGACAACGATGACGGCGGTTACAACTACGGCTCGCCGGCGACCACTTCAGCCACCGACGTGATGTTGGCCGACAGCGAATTCGGCCAGATCCTCGTTGACGGCAACGGCATGACGCTCTACATGTTCATGAGCGATGGCCCAGATACCCCCACTTGCACCGGCGGATGTGCTGAGGAGTGGCCACCGATGCCAGCCGACGGCGACCTGACCGTCGGCGATGGACTTGATGCCGCTTTGTTCACCACGGTGACCGGGGTCAGCGGACCGCAACTCTCTTTCAACGGCCACCCGCTGTACTACTTCGTGACTGACACCGCCCCTGGCGACATCACCGGCCAGAATGACGACAACTTCTTTGTCGTCGGCCCCGACGGCAACGCCAT
>JANWKM010000034.1 GCA_025451395.1 Ilumatobacteraceae bacterium | reverse complement strand
TGGCTGTCGATCGCATGGCCGAATCCGGCCTCCTCGGTGGATGCAGCGGACGTTCGATCGTTCGGCGCAAAGCCTTCGTCGGCCGACTTGTCCAATGAACCAACGTCGTATGCCGCGGTAGCGGCCAATCCACGAAGTACGTCGTCGCGATCGAGCTTGAGATGCTGGCTGATCTCGTCGACGGTGGCCGATCGGCCATTGGCTTGCGCTAATTCGTCACCAGCGCGACGAACGAGGAGGTGAAGTTCTTTGCCGGAGCGAGGAACGCGAACGACCCACGTGTGATCGCGCAAGTAACGTTTGAGTTCACCTTCAATCGTCGTGCCGGCGAAAGCGCCGAATGACACGCCAAAGTCTGGATCGAAACGATCGACGGCCTTGACAAGCCCGATCATTGCCGCCTGACGAATGTCGTCATCGTTGCCCGAGCGCTTGTATCGCTTTGCAATATGCGCGGCCAGGCCCATGTAACGCTCCACAAGCGCGTTTCGTTGGGCTATGTTGCGTGACGCCACATACGCCCGGAACAGATCGAGTTCGTCCCCCGAATCCTGAGGGGCGGCCTCGTCAGAGACCGAAAGCTCGGAGTCCTGGCGGTTCCGCTTCACGATTTGCCCCCGAATCGGATTCCCTCAGCATGCACTGATCATTCGAAACCACGCCGTGACGATGACCTCGTCGCCATCGGTCTCGACCGTGACTTCGTCAGATAATGACTCGACGATTGACAGCCCGCGACCTCGGATCGCGAGGTCGTCGACGGGCCGCCAGTCCGCCCGCGGAGGAGGACCTCCGTCGGTCGCACGATTTCGGATCGACAAGGACGCCGCGTTCGGTGCAACGGCAGAGACACGAAGTTGATACGGCAGACCCGGCGCCGCCTGAATTGCATTCGAGGCGAGCTCGCTCGTGATCAGCGATGCGCGCTCAATGGTCTGACTATCAGCTCCACATTCCGAGAGCCAATTGACCACATCGCGCCGCGCTGCTCGCAACGTGGCGGCTTCGCCTGCGTACTGGCGGTTCATCGTGGCCGATGTGTCGGGCGGAGTTGCATTCATCGCACACGCGGCTCAGTACTCGATAGAGGTTGAACGCGTGTTGTGCGCATGATGCAACTCATTCTAGGGGACTAGGGCAGCAGCCAGTTCTTCTGAAGCTCCTGGTCGAAGCGTGGTATGCACGAGTTCGGCGCCGGCGAACCGATGCACCTCGGCGTTCAACGCGTCGAGATTGACGTTCGTCGCGAGTGCGATCACCGTGACCGTGTTGGTGCGCACCGCCAGCTTGAACCAGTCGACCCAATCGTCGGGGATTCCCGTATCGATGACCTTGGCAGTGATCGCGCCGACACTGGCGCCGACACCCAGTCCAGCAAGCCATCCCACGGGGCCGGCGATCAGCAGACCGAGCAGACCGGTCCACAGCGCACCCGTGACGGCTGCGCCGCGCGGTTGCAAATCGGTTGTTTCGCGCACCCTGACAACATCCTTCTCATCCTTGGTGACGATGACTGCATCGCGTAGCGCAAGGTGTCCGTGACTCGCGAGTCCCTGCAACACCACCAGGTATTCCTCGGCGCGAAACACGTCGGCGAATGAGATGCCGAATAGTGCTTCCGGGCTCTCGGTTGTTTTGAGATCTGTCATGACCTTGTGAGTTCCCGGAACAGCCGATTTTGAAACGTTCATGCCGTGTGAGCTGGGGTTTCAGCAAGCATTCGCTCGGGGTACGCCTGAGGTCATGGAATCCACCGTTTTCATCGTGCTCGCAGTCGGGTTCGGGGTCTTCTTGTTCCTCGTCGGCAAGCGATGACGCCATCGGACAGCACGACCTTGGTCGAGGTAATCGAGAACATGCGTCGGAGTGGGTTCACCACCGACCTTTCGCCGCTACCAGGCGCGAAGATCCGGTGTGGATCGTGCGGCGCTGAAACGGGCGCAACCGAGTTCCGTATCGAGCGACTGCATCGAATGGAGGGCGCTTCTGACCCGGACGACATGCTGGCCGTCATCGCCACGAGATGTCCGCGGTGCCACTCAGCCGGCACCTTGATCCTCGGCTACGGGCCAATGGCCTCGGGTGACGACACAGATGTCGCCAAGTCCATGAAGGACGGTCGCGACGTGTAGTTGACGTGAGGTTAACGCGTAGTTAACGACAGGCCGCAGGTTTCGACGTGAACGCCGCCGGGTACTGAAGCGAACGCCAGTTAACGAACAAGGAGGCGCATGATGCCCAGCAAAGATGAAGTCAAGGGACGAGCCAAGCAAGCGACCGGCGTCCTGACCGGCGACAAGGATCTCGAGCGTGAAGGCAAGATCGACCGCGTTGCCGGTGCCGTCAAGGAGACGGCTAAGGAGAAGGTCGATAAGGCGCGCGACTGGATCGCGGACAAGGTGCATACTGGGAACAAATGAGCGGTGTAGCAGTAATCACTGAGGCATGCATCGGCGTGAAGGACCGCGCTTGCGTCGATGTGTGCCCAGTGCAATGCATCTACGAATTCAACCCGACCACAAATCGACTCTTCTCGGAACAGCAAGCCGGGAGTGGTGTGATCGAGAACGAGCATGCACCCAACCCGGCTGCTGTCGAGATCTTCGGCGACTCGATCCTGTATGTGAACCTCGACGAATGCACATCGTGCACCGCGTGTTACGCGCCCGACGTATGCCCCGTTGGGGCGATCTATTCCGACGATGCGTTACCCGACGGAACCGCGGGCATCAAATACAACAAAACGGACCCGAACACCGGCCACGATCACCGATTCTTCCTGCAACACAGCCGCGACGTCTTCGCCGACTGAGGTTTATCTCCTGGACGAGCGGGGAAGACCCAGAGAGGGACAACTGAGTCCTCCTCTAGTCAAAGGAAGGAATCAACATGGATACCGTTACCAACGACGCTGATAAGACAACCGTCGTCAGTCGTCGGCAGCGATTCAATACCGCAGGCGTGGTGTGTGCCGTCGCTGGTGCCGCGATCCTGATCTTCGGGCTGGTCGCACTCGCACGTGCCGATCTCGACGGCACCTTCAACGAGCCGATCTTCCAGGTCGCCGGCTTCAACCACACACAGACGCTGGCCTTCATCGAGGTCATTCTGGGTGTGATGCTGCTCGTCGCCGGAATGACCAGCAACCTGTCGGGAATGCGTGTGCTCGGTGCGCTCACTGTGATTGGAGCTCTTGTGGCGCTCATCGAACCCGGCATTCTTGGTGGGAACCTAGAGCTCGAAGGTGGCTACGTCATGATCGTTCTGTTGCTCGGTGCCGCAGCACTGATTGCGGCAGCTGTGCTGCCGACGATCGAACGCAATAGCAGCCGGGTCTCGACCCACCATGAGGCAGACCGCAACCAACACGTTGCCTAACCGCTGCCTTTAACACACACACACACACACCCGGATTTCTTCGTCGCCGGGGCGCTGCCATCAGGTCTATAGTGCCGCCCATGGCGACGAAGAAATCACAACTCGAGCACCTGCGTAACGTGAGTTTGTTTCAGGGTTGCTCCACCAAAGATCTTGAGAAGATCGCAAAAGCAAGCGACGAGATCAGCATGCCTGCCGGTTCGCTGATCGTCGATCAGGGCCAAACCGGTCGTGAAGCCTTCGTCGTGTTATCGGGCACAGTTCTCGTCAAGCGCAACGGTAAGAAGGTTGGCTCCTTCGGCCCCGGCACCGTCGTCGGCGAGTTGTCATTGCTCGATCATGGCCCACGCACAGCGACGGTCAGCTGCGAGTCCGATTGCACGTTGCTGCTCCTCGACCAACGCCACTTCGTCGGCGTGCTCGACGAGGTGCCCGCACTCGCTCACAAGGTGCTGGCCACGCTCGCAGGCCGTATCCGTGACCTCGATCGCCAATACTTCGGCTGACACCTTCCGTTCCGCGTAGGGTCTCCCTCGCATATGTTCAAGCGCTTCAAGCCACATCAGTTGGCGATCGCCCTCGGCATCGGCATGGCGGTCTTCACCGTCATCTCCGGCATCATCCCGCAATTCACAAACTGGCACTCGTCAAAGACCCCGTCGAGAGAGGTGTTCGAAGGCATAGCGAGCCCGCTACAGGTGGCGTTCTACACGCTGATTCCCGTGCTGTTGGTATGGGGAGCATTCAAGTTCGCTGATCGAGTTCGCAACTGGGAGCGCGGCGCTCCTGATCGACGTCGGACCACCTCGAAGAACATCAAGCGTCGACTCGGCGACTTCCGAGCCGGTGTGTATATGCGCACACTGCTGCGCGACGCCGGTGCAGGGCTGATGCACTCGATGATCTACTTCGGGTTCCTGGCGCTGCTCGGTGTCACCACCGTCTTGGAGATCGACCACCAACTCCCGGAAGATTTGAAGTTTCTGCACGGCCGCACGTATTTGGCATACAGCTTCTTCGGTGATCTCGCTGGCGCGGTGTTCATGGTCGGAATCGTCTGGGCGCTCGTTCGTCGTTACGTGCAACGACCTTGGCGTATCCGAATCAAGACGCGGCCCGAGCACGCGCTAATCCTCGGAACGTTCGCGCTGATTGGTGTCAGCGGGTTCTTCGCCGAAGGATTGCGCATCGCCGAAATCGAGTCGCCTGGCTACGAGAAGTGGAGCTTCATCGGGTACCCGTTGAGCCAACTGTTCGACGGGCTCGGTGCCGACACACTGACCCAGCTGCATCAGTGGACATGGGTCGTGCATGTGGTTGCGTTCGCGGCATTTCTAGTGATGCTGCCGATCACGATGCTGCGGCATATGTTCACTAGTCCGCTCAACATGTATTTGAAGGATCGCGACCGTCCGAAGGGTGCAATGCGGGCGATGCCAAACCTTGCCGAGACATCGTTGGAGAGTTTCGGTGCCAGCGTCGTCGAGGACTTCACGTGGAAGCAACTGCTCGATACAGACTCGTGCACGATGTGCGGCCGATGCACCAGCGTGTGCCCGGCGAAGGCAACCGGCAAGCCGCTCGATCCGCGCGAGATCGTGTTGAAGGTCGGCGAGGTGATGGCGGCCAGTGCGCCGCACGGCTACGTTCGCCCGCCGCTTGGGACGCCGAAAGACATCACGATCACCTCCAACTCGGTGTTCGAACGCATCACCGCTGAGGAAGTGTGGGCTTGCACCACCTGCCGCGCGTGCGACGAGATCTGTCCGGTGAACATCGAGATCCTCGACAAGATCCTCGACATGCGGCGGTACCTGTCGCTGATGGAGAGCAACTTCCCACCCGAGTTGGGCAACGCCTATCGAGCGATGGAAAACCAGGGCAACCCCTGGGGCCTCAACCAAGGTGAGCGGGCCGATTGGGCCAAAGGACTGGATGTCACGGTGCTCGACCCCGGTCAGCCGCTCGAAGCGGAATACCTCTACTGGGTTGGTTGCGCTGGAAGCTTCGACGACAAGAACAAGAAGGTTACGCAGGCGGTGGTAAACCTGCTCCGCCGAGCCGGCATCGCCGTCGCGATCCTCGGGCCGAGCGAGATGTGCACGGGCGATTCGGCGCGCCGCAGTGGCAACGAGTACCTGTTCCAGATGCTCGCGATGCCGAACATCGAAATGCTGAACGGGATGGGCGTGAAGAAGATCATCACGCAGTGCCCGCATTGCTTCAACACATTGAAGAACGAGTACCCGCAACTCGGTGGCAACTACGAACTCGTGCACCACTCGCAGTTGCTCGAAAGCCTGATAGCGAGTGGCAAGCTCGATGTCAGCCAAGCGACGCTCGAAGAGCGGCTCACGTATCACGACAGCTGCTACCTCGGTCGCCACAACGATGTGTATCTCGCACCGCGCAAGGTGGTGGGCAGCATCAAGGGCATCGAGATCGTAGAGATGCCGCGCAACGGAACAAAGGGCATGTGCTGCGGTGCGGGCGGTGCACGCATGTGGATGGAAGAAAACATCGGTACCAAGGTCAACGACGAGCGTGCCCGCGAAGCCATCGAAACCGGTGCGACTCGGGTCGCCACCGCATGCCCTTTCTGTTACATCATGATGGACGACGGCGTGAAGGCGGCGGGCGTCGAGGAAACCGATGTGAAGGTCGCCGACATCGCCATCCACCTACTCGACGCCATCGAAGCGGGCGAGCGAAAGTTGGCGAACCCGCTCGCGCCAATCGCGCGCTAGAAGTACGAATCACCGGCCAAACCGGCCGCCGTGCGCCTTATCTCCCGGCGAACGGTCTGAAGCCGCGTTCGCCAAAGTTGTCGTCAAATGCGAACTCCACTTACTGGTAGACCCTCAACCGGCGGCCTGCAGCTAGGGCGAATTGAGGTTGTACTTCGAGGCGACCGCGCCGTGCTGGTTTTGGTACTTGCTCTTCAGGTCTGGGTGACCGTAGGGACGCTCGGCAGCGCGATCGAGCGTCTGAAACACCAACTGCGCGATCTTCATGCCCGGACGCAGCAAGATCGGAAGGTTCGAAACGTTCGAGAGTTCCAACACGACCGTGCCCTTGAACCCGGGATCGATAAAGCCGGCCGTCGCGTGCACCTGTAGGCCGAGCCTGCCAAGCGATGACTTGCCATTGACGACGCCGACAATGTCGTCGGGACACCCGACTGTCTCGGAGGTGTGACCAAGTGCGAACTCGCCAGGATGCAACACGAAGATTTCGCCTTCGGGCATCGTGACCGTGTCCATCAACTTCTGCTGCGGTTCGAACGGGTCGATGTGCGTCAGCCGAGTGTTGCGCATTACTCCGAACTCGGTGCCCAATCGAACGTCGACTGACGCCGGTTGCACGAGCTCGGGGTCGTACGGGTCGAGCACGATGTAACCCGACTCGAAGTGCTTGCGCAGCGTGCCATCGGACAGGATCACAGCGGCGAGAGTAGTGCCACACGAGTAACCTGCTCACCTGTCCGCGGGTGTAGTTCAGAGGCAGAACATCAGCTTCCCAAGCTGAGAACGCGGGTTCGATTCCCGTCACCCGCTCAGCTCCCCAAACAAGAAACGGGGACTTCGGCACTACGTCTTGGGACCTTGGACCCTACGAGTCGTGGACGGTACTGAGCGATGGTGATGGCATGCATGGCGGCAGCCCACCCACCGAATCCAGCACGCAATACAACCTCTTCACCATTGCGGTGAGCGTCGCCGTACTGGCGCTGTTCGTCGCAGTAGTCGGCGTCGGGTTTGGCATGCGCGCGATTGACGAGAACAAAGAGAACACCGCGCAGGCACTCGCCGCTTCTGATGCACCCGCGCCGACGATGGTGACGTTGAGCGAGTTCACCATCGAAGATGTGACAGTCGGCGTCGGTGGCTCACTACACATCATGAACACCGGAACTGTCGCACACAACTTGGTGATCGAAGGCACCGGTCTTGCCACGGCGGACATCCAGCCGGGCAATAGCGACACCCTCGACCTAAACGACCTCGCCCCAGGCAGCTACACGATTATTTGTTCGATTGCCGGTCATCGCGAATCCGGAATGGAAGCCGCTCTACAAGTCACCACGGCTAGCGGCGCTACTGCAACCGGGCCAGCATCGCATGCCGACATGGACTACACCGCGATGACTCAATCGATGCTCGACACGATGGCGTCGTTCCCGGCTGCGACCGCTGGCGTCGGCAACCCCATCCTCGAACCAACTCTCGTATTGGCGGACGGAACAAAAGTGTTCGACGTCACCGCCGCCATCACGCCCTGGGAGGTGTCGCCAGGAAACACGGTTCAGGCGTGGACGTACAACGGAGTCGTCCCGGGACCACAGATCCGTCTCGAAATCGGTGACCACGTGCAACTACGTCTGCACAACGAGCTTCCGATTGCGAGCGACATCCATCTCCACGGCATCAACGTCGAGAACCAGTTCGACGGCGTCGCTCCGCTCACACAAGAGCTCGTTGAGCCGGGCGAGAGTTTCACGTACGAGTTCATCGCCGACGAAGTGGCTGTCGCCATGTACCACCCACACTTCATGTCGCAGATCAGCATGCCCAACGGTCTGTTCGGCACGATCATCGTCGGTCAGGAACCGCTACCGCTCGGGCGCACGATTAGCGGCGGGCTGGAAGTGATCCCTGCCGACATCACGATCGCGCAGGAGATCCCTATGGTCCTCAACGACTCGGGCGTGATCGGCTACAGCCTCAACGGCAAGAGCTTCCCCGCGACTGCACCGATCGTCGTCAACAACGACGACTGGATTCTCGTCGACTATTTCAACGAGGGCACGCAGATCCACCCCATGCATCTACATCTCTTCGACCAGATCGTCATCGCCGAGGACGGATTCCCGCTCGACCAGCCGTACACCGTCGACACGCTCAACGTTGCGCCAGGAAATCGTTTCACGGTGCTCATTCATCTCGATAAGCCCGGTACTTGGGTCTGGCACTGTCACATCCTTCCCCACGTTGAAGGTGACGACGGCATGTTCGGAATGGTCACGGCAATCGTCGTGAAGTAGAAGTCGCGCCGTTGGTACCATCCACGCGTGCGCGCGTTGCCCGTTGTCGTCGCAATGTTCTTCGCGGCTTCGTGCACGGCCGATAGAGAACCACCAGCACCTAACTCGCCGGCGCGGTTTGTTTCCTCCGGATGCCCAGTGGCGGACGAGGCGTTCTGCGCCACGGCAACCGAGGCGGCCAACGCACTCGCGATGCGCGACGCGAACACACTGCTGGCATTGAGTCGCGCGGACATGATTGTGTGCGCGGAGATCGCGGTGGAGTACTTCCCGGGTTGCGAGACGCGGGAAGTGCTGGAGGGTCATGGAGTCAGTGGTCCCGACCTTCTTGTAAATGTCGTCGACGAGCCCGAGTATCTCGTCCACTTGCGCGGCGCCACAGAGGAACTCGACTCGGGATCAATGCAGATCCTTGGAGTTGGGACGTGCGGACCCGATTCACCGGGCCAGCGCACCTATCACCTCTCGTGGACCGCCGCGGTCACCGACGGCGACGGCACCGCAACGCAGGTCCTGGGAAGCTTTGAGTTCAACTTGGTCGACACTTGGCGGATCGTGCTGTTCTACGTCGGGACGCAGGAGAGTTGGGAAGCTGAACAGCCTGACCCGCTGCACGAGTCGTTCTGCGAAGCCGGGCGAACTCCATGGCTCGACTGATCCGCGCAGACGATGTCGCACCGCAGCCCTGGCGGAACGGTGGCGGGCTAACGCGTGAGCTCTTGGCGTGGCCTTCGACGGAACAGTCCGACCTCCGAATCGCAGTCGCCAACATCGACGTCGATGGACCGTTCTCATCGTACGAGGGAGTCGAGCGTTGGATAACGGTGATCTCCGGCATCGGCGTTGCATTGGCGTTCGGCGACGGCGTACGCGAACTTGTGCGCGGCGACGAGCCGTTGTGCTTCGACGGTGCGGCTGCGCCGGGTTGCCGCTTACTCGACGGCCCGACGCGCGATCTGAACTTGATGGTCAGCGGCGGTCGCGGTGTGATGCGGTCGGTTCAAGCAGGTACTGCGTGGACCGAAGAGTTCGCGATGCGAGGCGTCTTTACCGCTGTACCCGGCCAACTGTTCGACGATGTGGAAACTCGTGAGGTGACCGCGATGACACTGTTATGGAGCAATACGCGTGATCACGGCGACTGGACGTTCGACTTCGGCGAGCCACAAGCGATGACCCAAGCCTGGTGGCTCGGCTTCACACCTTCGGCGTAGCGATCGACCTTCGGAACTTGCTGGTCGCTCGCACCTCGGCCAACGGTCGTGCGCACGCTTTGCGCCAGCCGACGCCTTCTAACTTTCCGGCCGGCGGCCAAAGATCGTCGCGGCTGTAGGCCCACCACTCATACGGGTTGAGGTAGTACGAGCACGTCTCGACCGCTTTGCCAAGTTTCTCCCTGCGCCCGCCGCGCAACCACACCACTAAACCACCGATGATGCCGATCAGTGCCCAAAGTCCGTACAGCGGAAGATAGAGCGGTCCCCACCACCGCGCTTGCCACACGTGGACTCCTTCGTGGTCGGTGATCAGCTTGCGTCGGCGAGGTACGTCGACGTCGCCAGCACCCCCGATCACATTGCCAACCGTCAGCGCGAAGCCGGGCTGCAGGCTGAAGCCGTGTCGATAAACGTGGCGGTCCTGTCTGCGACTGAGCGATGGCTCGTAGCCAGGCGCACCTTTGAGTCGTCCTGCAACGTGTGTCAGCAAGCCAACACCGATGGACAACGTGGCCCACGACGAGTCGAGCACGAACGCAACCCAACCGATGAGCGACTGCCACGCGTAGACCTGTCGCCAGCCACTGATCAACCCGTTGAGTCCGGCGATCACCGCCATCACCGTCCCGACAATTGGATGCAGCAGACCGCCGACGAACCATCCAATCGCGGCGCCAGCGGCGGCCGCGACGAGGGCCTCGACGATTCGCTTCACGGTTGTCATTCGAGTGGGCCCAGCACGGTGCTCGTTTCGTTCGGGTCGGGTAGGCGTCGCCATGTGAAGTCGCCATCACTGTCGAGCGTGAGGATCAGAGCACCGACGTGCCCATCGTCGAGCAGGAAGTCGTTGTTGCGATGTTTGATCGAGTACAGGCTCGATGAACAGCCGATGTACGACACGCCACCGACCACCGCGTTGAACGCTTCGTGTAAGTGACCGGAAACCACGACGCGCACATCGCCGCGAGCTGCGAGGGCTGTCACTAGTTCGGTGCCACCATCGAGCCGCATCCACGGGTGCGTGCTGGTGGTGATCGGCGGATGATGCAACGCGAGCAAAGTGGGTGGGCCATCTTCAGGCCCCAGTCGCTTGAGCAGAGTTGGTACATCAATCCGGCCCCATTCTTTTCCGGGGATTGTGGTGTCGGCCAAGCACAATCGCCAGCCACCAAGGAGGGTTTCGTCGACAGCGCCAAGAACGGCCGCGACAGCAGCCGGATCGTCGTGGTTCCCCGCGGTCGCGAGCACCGGTACACCAAGCACTTTCACTTCTCGCGCAACCCGTTCGAGGGCCTCGGTCGAACCGTCGTCGGCGATATCGCCGGTGAGGAGCAGGACGTCGGGCTTCGTCGCCGCGGCCAACGCAATCGCACGCCGAAGCATTTCGTCCGGCGAACTCTGACCGTTGCCGGGCTCGCGTTTCAGATGGCTATCGGAGATCTGCGCAACGGTGATTGTCGATGCCAACGTCCGCTCCCCTACATATCTCTTAACGGGTCACAAGTGCTGCAACTGCGGCCAACGCCACAACGAATCCGATCGCGGCCATCGTCAGGCTACGGATTCGCGGAGCCTGTTCAAGATCTCCTTCGGCGCGGGCGGCCTCGGGTGGACGAACAACAGCCATCACATTGCCGATGAAGAGCGCCCCACCCAGGGCAAGCAGCAACCAGACGATCAGGTCCTTGCCGAGGAACATGCGAGCAGTTCTACACGCCGCGGGCGGCGTTGCCGAACTTCGCGTACTGAGCGCGGAAAACCAGCCGAGCCAAACCCGTTGGACCGGAGCGGTGCTTGGCGATGATCAGCTCGGCGCTCGCCTTGTCGGGCGAGTCGCGGTTGTACACCTCGTCGCGGTACAGGAACATCACCACATCCGCATCTTGTTCGAGAGAATTGTGAGCGACCAGCCCGTTGGCCACGAAGTTGTGGTGCGGTTCGACGGTGGCATCGAAGACTTCGATCGGGCCCAGCGGTTCGATCGCGACCAGTCGATCCCACAACACGTCGGATGTCGCCAGGTCGGCCAGCCAGTGATCGTTCGTCGCCGCCGCGAGCGCCCGTAGACAACCTCGCGACGTACCCGCCGCCATCGACGGCGCGGGCGCCAGTAATCCCTTTGTCGCGACGTAGTTCCAGACACCACTTGGAATTGCGTCGGGTGCATCCGCATTCGATTCATTGAGCGGAGCGGCCGCAGCAAAGCGATCGCCGATTTGCATGGCGTCGACGCGCACCCAGCCGTCGAGTGACAGGAAGGGATGGTTACCACTCGCCTCGATCACGCGGCCGGACGCGAACCGCAACCGGTACACCTCTTTCACTCCACTGCTGAATGCCTTGGTGACCGTGCCCTCAACGAGGCGGTAGTGCTCGTCGAGCGACCACACCGGGACGTCGGTGGCGCCCTGCGCGATCAACTCACCGAGGGTGACAGGTTGATTGGTATCGGCTCGGACGAGTTGCGTCTCCGCTGTGAGGCACCCGGACTCCCGCAGGTCGGCGAGCATCGGGCGTTTGTCGGCGCGGGTTTCGAGGTTACGGCTGAGCTGGCTCAGGGCAAGGATCGGCACGTCGAGTTCGCGGGCGAGGATCTTCAGTCCGCGGCTGATCTCGCTGACCTCGAGCTGGCGGTTCTCGACGCTCTCGCCGCTGCTCATCAGCTGCAGATAGTCGATCATGATCATCGCCAGCCCGCCGTGTCGCGACTTCAAGCGGCGCGCCTTGGCACGAATCTCCATCACGGTGACGCGCGGGTTGTCGTCGAGATACCGCGGCACGCTGTCGATGCGGTTGATGGCGCGGCCGATCTTGGTCCAGTCGGCCTCGGCGAGACGGCCCGAGCGCAGCTTCTGCGATTCCACTTCGGCTTCGCTCGAGAGAATTCGCTGGGTCATCTCGGAGTGGCCCATTTCGAGCGAGAACACCAGCACCGGTTTGTGTGTCGTCTTCGCGACATGCGTGGCAATGCCAAGCCCGAGCGCCGTCTTACCCACCGACGGCCGCGCGCCGACGATATTGAGCGAGCTCGGTTGCAATCCCGAAAGCAACTCGTCGAGATCGTTGAGACCAGTGGCGATACCGGTGATGATGTCGCCGCGTTCGAAGGTCTCTTGCAACTTGTCCATCGCGACGGGGAGCAAGTCGGAGAGTGGCCGTGTGGAATCAACGACCCGATCTTCGGCGACCTCGAACACCTTGGTCTCTGCCTCGTCGAGCGCCTTGGTGACGTCGTCGGGTTCCATATAGGCGATCTCGGTGATCTCGCCGGCGACGCTGATCAGTCGGCGCAGTACCGCGGTGTCCTGCACGATCTTCGAGTAGCGCGACGCGTTTGATATCGCTGGCGTCGCATTCTGCAGCTCGAGCAATGCCTGCGCGCCACCCACTTCTTCGAGCAAACCGTTGCGCCGCAACTCGTCGGCGACAGTCACAACGTCGACCGGCTGGCCGATCTGCATCAATCCACGAATCGCCGCGTAGATGTGTTGATGCGACGGCTTGTAGAAGTGGTCGACGAGCAACCCGAGTTCCGAGACTTGACCAACGACCTCGCGCGAAAGCAACAGCGCACCGAGCAAGCTTTCCTCGGCGTTGAGGTTGTGCGGCGGAACGCGACCAACTCCGGCGCGACCGGAATCGCGTGACTTGTTTGAATCGCGTCGCGAGTCCGTCATGGGGTTGTCACCTTTCCACTAGGTGCCTGTGGGGAGGAAGAGGAGCAAGCTGGGGATCTACCTGTGATCTGCCTGTGACGTAGCTGTGGACAACATCGTGCTCGCGGGGTGTCACACAGACCCGGACGTCTGCCCGAAGCCGCGCAAACGGGACTGTGGAAACGATGTGGATAAGAGCAAAGCTGGCCCGAAAGGCCACGCTTTGGGCTACTTAGCGACTACTTCGATCGAAATCGGGAACTCGACGTCGTGGTGCGGTCTGGCGATCACGTTGTACGTACCAATGCTCTTGATGTGATCGACGTGCAACTTGCGACGGTCGAGAACAATCTTCGTCTGCGCTTCGACGGCGGCAGCGACATCGGACGCTGTGACCGAGCCGAACAGCCGCCCTTCGGCACCTGCTTTGACGGCAATGGTGATCGTCTTGGAAACCAGCGCCGAGGCAAGAGTTTGCGCGCTCTCGCGATCTTGTGAATCGCGCAAGTCGCGAGCACGACGCATCGCGTTGGCCTGCGAGACCGCACCATCGGATGCCTTGATCGCGTGGCCCTTGGGCAACAGATAGTTGCGCGCAAATCCGTCGGCCACGTTGACGATGTCGCCACGCTTGCCGACGCCCTTGCGATCGGATCGAAGTATGAGCTTCATGGTCAGCCCTCCTCGCCGTCGGTGGTGTCGGTGATCAGGTCGACACCCTCAATGTTTTCGAGGTCGTTGTCGTTCAAGCCAAGGGTGATCACGTCGAGGTCGGGAATGATCACACTGTCGCGCTGCGGAGCATCGTCGCGACCGCGACGGCTGTCGCCATCGCGTGGTGGACGTGATGTCCGGGTTTGAGCGACACGCTTGGTGTACGGGAGCAGCGCCATTTCACGAGAGATCTTGATGGCCTGCGCAATGTCGCGCTGCTGCTGCACCGTGTTACCGGTGACGCGGCGATTGCGGATCTTGGACCGATCGCTGACGAAACGGGTCAGCAGATTTACATCCTTGTAGTCGACGTACTCGACCTTGTCGGTGAGCAGAACGCTCGTCTTCTTCTTGAACTTCTTCGGGTTCGCCCCTTCTTTAGGCGCCCTCGGTTTCGTCTTTTTGTTGTTGTTATTGCTCGCCATGTGTGGGTTCCTTAAAGGAGAACTAAAACGGCTCTTCGTCGCCGTAGACGGGATCGGGGGCGCGGCTGGCGCCGGCAGCACTCGGAGCGCTGGCAGCGGCAGCACTGCTACCACCGCTGGAACTACTGCTGCTATCGCGCGAGATGCGTTCGATTTCGGCGCGTGCCCACCGCAGCGACGGACCGATCTCGTCGGCCACAATCTCGACCACGTTGCGCTTCTCGCCCTCTTTGGTTTCGTACTCACGCTGCTCGAGCCGACCGGTGACGATGATGCGGTTACCCTTGGTGAGCGATGCCGCGGCATTCTCGCCAAGCGTGTCCCATGCGGTGACGTTGAAGAACGAAACCTTCTCTTGCCACTCGCCGTTCTGCTGCCAGCGCCGGTTGACGGCAACGCCGAAATTGGCGATGCCCTTGCCGCCGGCGGTAAAGCGCAACTCGGGGTCGCGCGTGAGATTTCCTACGATCGTGACAACACTGTCGGCCATGTTCGTGCTCCCTGTCGTTTCTTAAAAGAGTGAGATCTGGATCAGGCCGCGACCGTCATCCCGCGACGAGCTGCCTCGTCGTCGGGGAGGCGCAGCAATTTGTGGCGAACGACATCGTCGGCGATACGGAGCGAACGCTCGAGTTCGTCGAGCGCGCCACCGGGGGCGACGATATTCATCACGGCGTAATAGCCGTAGTGCTTCTTGTTGATCGGATAGGCGAACTGGCGCCGACCCCACCAATCGGGCTTGCCGTGAACGGTGCCGCCAGCCTTGGCGATGGTGTCGGTGATCGACTTCACCCACGCCTGGGCAGCAACTTCATCGAGGTCACCTTCGAGGATGACCATGAACTCGTAAGCACGCATGTGAACTCCCTCCGGACCCTGGGCGACGGCTTAGTGACGACAAGGGGCCCCAATTGGGGCAGGGCCAATATGACCGGGTGAGTGTAGCGGCACCATTGCTGAACCATGGCAGACGGGTGTGATGGGGTGAACCGCTACCGTCCCGGGGAATTACCTTGACGGCATGGACCTTCACGAGTGGATGGTCGCCGATCTGGCGTCGGTGCGTTCGAAGCTGTTCGACACTGTGGTTCAGTTGATCCCTGCGCAGCGGTGGCACGAGCAGGCCGACGGTGGTGGCAGCACCATCACTCACTTGCTCCTACATGTCGCTCGCCATCAAGACCTAGCGGTGAACACGGTCATCCGCAATCATCCGCCGCTTTTCACCACGCACGCCGCGTCCCTCGGCTTGGCCGATGCCGGCCCTGGGGTCGAACTGCCCGAAAAGGAGGATCTCGCCGCAACGAACTGTGTAGGCGACGAGGCATTGCTCGCGTACGTCAGCGCTGTCTTCGACGGCACGCAACAATGGTTAAACGATTTGGGCACGCTCGCGCTCGACATCGAACCGCACTGCGACTACCGATTGACCAACAAGGCGGGACTTGCCGAAGCCGACTATCCATGGCTGTACAACATGTGGAACGGCAAGGCACTGTGGTGGTTCGTGCAGTGGCCAGTGATCGGTCACGCTCATGCTCACGCCGGTGAGGCGATCAGCATCCGCAACCGAATGGGCCTCAGTCCTTTCTAGGTGACGTCCTTTTTGAGCAGCGTCGAGTCCGGGAACAAACAGAACGGATGTCCCGCCGGGTCGAGCATCACACGCACATCTTCTTGCGGCTGATGGTCGGCCACCGTCGCTCCTGCCGCTACGGCCCATGCGACACCCTCATCTAGATCGGCGACGCCGATATCGAGATGCATCATCATCTGCTGTTCCCCGGCCACCGCCGGCCATGTCGGCCGTCGATAGTGCTGCTCCCATTGGATCTCGATCTTCATGTCAGCCGCGGGTGAACGCAACTTCGCCCATCCATCCTCCGGCGGGTACCCGGGCCGCGGACCTTCCAGCGCGACGATTTCCCAACCGAGCAGACGCTCGTAGAAGTGAGCTAGTCCAACCGGGTCTGCCGTATCGAGCACCGGCCCGACGATCTGCATTTTCGGTCGGTTCATCGCGCCACCCAGTCGCCGTCGGGCAGTCGTCGCACGAGTAATTCGTCGTCGTTGCACTCGTACGCCCACGCCGCCGGGCCGGCGGCGGTGCGCACCGTCACACGCTGATACATGCCGCGGACGGCACCCTCGATGAAATCGAGGCGCGCCAGTGCGGTGTCGATACTCGCGTCGTCAAACTCGTACACGCGTCCGCGAATCACGTCGGTTACGGCGGCGGCAGAAAATTTCGCGGCGGGATAGTCGAGGCCCGTGTCGTACAACCTTCCCGCCACCGTTGTGGGTACGCCCTCGCCACGCACAAACGCCTCGAGTTCATGCCAACGCGATTCACCTGGTTGCAATGTGCCGTACACGAACAAATGTCGAACCGTGTGCGGCGAGTGCGTCACGAGCTCGCGGCGACTCGCCGCGGACGACCGCGACCGACGGGTAGTACCCGCAGCAGATGATGCCAACGGCACTCGATGCACGCCTCGACCACATATGCGGTCAGTTCCTCCGACCGCGCATTCAGCATGTTGAGTTCCTTCGCAGTGCTGACGCACCGACCGTGCGCGGGCAGACGGGGTCCGAATACGTAGGTCACCAGTCGCAGACTGTGCTCGGCGCAAATCGGGCAACTGTTGGTCGCTTCACTCCCGATGTTCTTCGCGGCCCGAATCAGTTCTGGGTGCGCATCGCACACCTGGTCCTGCCGCAACCGGCCACGACGGAACTCGTTGATCACGTGCCGACGGGCAAGCCGGTGGTCGACTACGCCACCTGCCCCCCGCAGCGCGTTGATCGCGAACGTCATGGGCGCAGAGGCTATACGCCAGCGAAAGGTGCCGCGTCCTACTAGCGACGTCAGCAATACTGAACGTGTGCGCATTTGGTACGGACAGAATGTCGCCGACGACGATGAGCTGCGCTTATGCGGCGATATGGCCGGCAAACGCGTGATCGAACTAGGCATCGCCAAAAACCCCAACTCGATTGTGATGGCGGCGGGCGGCGCCAAGGCGATGGCCATCGATCCCGACGCGCAGCGCATTGCCGGCTTGCGCGCTGCTGCGGAGAGGGCCGAGGTGCGGGTCGAGTGCCATCACGCCGATCTCGCCGATCTCGGCTTTGCCACCAGCGCCTCGGTCGATCTTGTTGTCGCGGTCAACTCGCTGAGCGGTGTCGAGGACCTTTCGCGCGTCATGCGCCAGGTGCATCGAGTGTTGAAGCCCGATTCGGCGTTCGTGATCGCAGTGCTACATCCAGTGGCTGCAATGTTCGCCGATCGCTCGGCTGCGCCGACGGCGACCACGGCCTACGGCGCCGGCGGCCACACGTTCAGCGAGCTCTACATGGCGATCGAGCGCAGCAACTTCCACCTCGACACCATGCACGAACTCACCGACCAGCGAGCTCGCGAACCGCTGTGCCCGTCCGTGTTAGTGATGCGCACGCGTAAACAGGGCGTCTAACGACTCTTGCCCTGCCACCACTCATCGAGTCGCCGACGAATTTCGGCTTCGCCGAGCATTCCCTCGTCCAAGCGAAGCTCGAGCAGAAACGCGAGTGCTTCACCGACGACCTTGCCCGGCGCAACACCGAGTTGTTCCATCACCTGGCTGCCGTCGAGCTCCGGGCGAATCGCGGCCAGCTCTTCCTTCTCGGCCAGTTCAGCGATGCGAGCCTCGAGGTCGTCCATCCGCGCCGCCAACATCAACGCCTTCTTCTCGTCGCGCGTCGTGCAATCGCACCGAGTGAGCACATTTAACTCACGTAACAGCGGACCGGCGTCGCGGACGTAACGACGCACCGCTGAATCGGTCCACCCCATCGCGTAGGTGTGGAAGCGCAGGTGCAAGGCGACCAGCTCGGTGATCGCGTGTACGTCGTCGTTGCTGTAGCGCAGCGCTTCTAGCCGTTTGCGAGTCATTCGTGCGCCGACCGCGTCGTGATGATGAAACGTGACGCCTTTACCCTCTAGATAGCCGCGGGTGCGGGGTTTGCCAACGTCGTGGAACAACGCTGCCAAGCGCGTTCGGCGAAAGTCGAAGTCGGCTTGGGCGTCGGCGCGCACATTCTCGACCACCGCGAGAGTGTGCGTGAGCACGTCCTTATGGCGATGAATCGGATCCTGTTCCAAGCGCATCGCTGGTAGCTCCGGCAAGAAGTGATCGCACAATCCGGTTTCGATCGTGAACCACAAGCCCGCCGCCGGGTTCGGCACGGTGATCAGCTTGTCGAGCTCGTCGCGGATGCGCTCGGCAGAAACGATTGCAAGCCTGGACGCCATCTCGCGCACGGCTTCCACCAACTCTGGTACGGGGACGACACCCAGGCGAGCGATGAACCGCGCTGCCCGCAGCATGCGCAGTGGATCGTCGCCGAAGCTGATCTCCGGTGCGAGCGGTGTGCGCAATGTGCGCGTAGCGAGATCCGACGCACCGTTATACGGATCGACAAGCGTCGGCGAATCGCTCGTCAGTTCCAACGCCATCGCATTGATCGTGAAATCGCGGCGTGCGAGGTCGAGGTTGATGTCGTTGCTGAACTCGACGATCGGCTTGCGCGAATCGTCGTTATAGGCCTCGGCGCGATGAGTCGTGATCTCGTAGATGCGATCACCGTGCGCGCCCTGCTTCTTGGCGCCGATCGTTCCGAAGCGCTCACCCGGCGCCCAGATCGCATCCGCCCATCCATGGAGCAGCGCCTTGATCTGTTCAGGTTTTGCGTCCGTAGTCCCGTCGAAGTCGTCGAGATCATTAGAAGCAGAATCACTTGCGAGCAGCTCTCGAACCGAGCCGCCGACGAGATACAACCTGTGACCGGCCGCGCGGAAGCGATCGCTGAGCGGCGCCAACTCAGCGAGAACTGGCTGGAAACGGGCAGGAATCACAGCAAGCCGTCGCGTACCCAGTGGTCGACAACCTGTTGGACTGCCGCCATGCCGGGACCACCCGAGGTCGCGGCCTCGATTGGGGCGCCCGACTCGTTCGCCATCTCGCGCAGCACGGTCGCCGACGAGAACGTCAGCGCCTCTAGGTCGTAGCCACCTTCAAGCATGATCAGTCGGCGACCGGCCGGCACCAGCGACAGCACGCGTCGCGTCAACGGCGCGTAGTCGCCGGCGGTGAGCCCAAGCTCGGTGATCGGGTCGTTGCGGTGCGCGTCGAAGCCGGCGGAGATGATCACCCACGTCGGCTCGAACGTGGCGGCGACTGGTGCGACGAGTTGGTCGAACGCGTGCAAGTACACATCGCCAGTGGCACCCGGAGGCAGCGGAATGTTGATGGTGCGCCCGCGACCCTCGCCGGCGCCGACCTCTGTGTGGCGGCCGGTACCGGGATATAAGGGCCACTGATGCAGGCTGACGAACAACACCCGCGGGTCGTCGTAGAAAACCGCCTGCGTACCGTTGCCATGATGTGCGTCGTAGTCGAAGATCAGCACCCGTTCGCCCTGCTCGGCAAGGGCCGCTGCGGCCACCGCAACATTGTTGACGAAGCAGAAACCCATCGACTCGTTGGTCGTGGCGTGGTGACCGGGCGGGCGAACCGCGCAGAACGCGGCATCGCCGCGGCCTTCCCGCAGAGCCTGCACCGCCGCCAACCCGGCACCTGCCGCCAAGGTCGCTGCGTGCCAAGAACCGGGACTGGCGTATGTGTCGGGATCCAGTCGACCCCCTCCTGCCACGCAAATTCCTTCGATGCGATCGAGGTAGGCGACTGGATGTACTCGCTCAAGATCGCTGCGAGTGGCCGCTACCGGCACCAACGGCTCCATAGCGTCGCCGAGTCCCGCCAGCTTCACACCATCGAGCACGGCCTGTAACCGCTCGGGACGCTCAAGGTGACGCGGCCCGGCCAAGTGGTCGAGATACGCGGCATGGGTGGCGAAGAGGACAGTCACGAAACGAGACGCTACCGTCGCGCCAATGAGCAGCGAACGAACTGTTGATCGCCGCACAATGACCGGGACCGGCAGCTTGGGTTACCGCGTGCAGCCGTGGTCGTTCCAACCACACATCGCGCATCTCGTCGTGAATCACCAGCAGCGAGTCCCAACGCTTGAAGATGTTCGGCAGTGGACTGAACGTTTGCCCGACCTCGGCTACGTCGCTGTACGCACGAACGCCCTCGGCCGCGGTGCAGGACGGCAAATGGAATGTGCTGGCTACACCGTGCTGCAAGAGTTGGTGCTGCTAGAGCTCAACTCGCCGCGCCGAGTCCTCAGTACGGCGTTGTCTTCGGTGGCAACCAACTCTTCCGAACGAATCGCGACATGGCACGTCGACATCAGTCACATCTCCGAGGTCAGCGACGTCGATATCGCCGCATTTGGAAACGAGTGGGGTTTGTGCGAGAGCGCGATCACCGACGTTTGTGCCGCGACTCCACGGCATCGCCTTCGCGGTGCCGGCGAACCGCTGGCCGCGTTCGCCATCAGTGGCCGCGACGGTCGTCAGGGATTCCTGCAGCGGCTGTCGGTTTCTCCAGCGCAACAGCGACACGGGCTCGGTCGCGCGCTCGTACTTGATTCCTTGGAATGGATGACACGGTGGCGTGTGCAGCGCGTGCTGGTGAACACCGCCGTCGACAATCACGCAGCCCTCGAGCTGTACCAAAGACTTGGGTTTCGTCGGATCGGCGAGCGTTTGCGCGTCTACGAGCGGATGCTTCTGTGAGGACAGCGCATGCCGTAGCGGCAGGCGTCCTATTGACAACCGGTTTCATTGGTGCCACTTCCGCGCCGGTCGCTGTTGCTGCTGGACAACTCACGTTGCTCTCGCAAGATTTCAACCTCGCTGTCGACGGCTCCCTTCGATTTGTCGTCGAGTTTCCCGACGGCCTCCCGGTGGCTGGACTTCCCAACGCCACGCTGGTGGTTACTGCTTATCGAGCGGTTAGCACGCGCGACGCAGTTGCTGATGCACTTCGCGGCGACTTGCCGCGCAGCACCGACACCGTTGATCTGCCGCTTGAACAATTGGCACGCACCGCCGACAACTCTGTGCAGGGATTCGTGCAATTGGAGTCGGTCGCACGCACGCCGGAGAAGCTGCAGTTGCCGGTCGCGGGCCTCTACCCATTGACGTTGGAGGTCCGCGACGGCGACGAAGTGGTCGCCGATTTGATCACGTTCGTGAACCGACTTCCTGCACCCAACGAGGGGAACACCAATCCTTCCGACGATCTACGAGTCGCGCTCGCTATGCGCACTACTGGTGAAGTCCGCCTCGACGGTTCTGGTGAAGCGATTATGGACGACGAGGTCATCGGCGAACTCACGCACCTCGCTGATGTGCTCGAGGCAATCGAGCCGACCGGGATTCCGGCGACCATCGGTGTGCCACCCGCGTGGTTGGCAGCCCTCCGCGCGATCGGCGAAGGCGAACTCGCCGATCGACTCACTGCCGGACTCTCCCGTCACGATGTGCTGTCGGCGCCGCGACTACCGCTCGATGCCTCACGAGCTGCCGATGCTGGACGTCAGGCGTTGTACACGGAATGGCTGCGAGACGGCGACGACATCATCGCGGCCGCGGTGGAAAAGCCGTCCGTGCGCACCATCACATTCGTGGCTTCCCCTCTGGATCAAGGAGGTGCTGCGCTGCATCGCGACTTGGGAAGCCGATTACTCGTGATCACAAGTGACCTCTACGATCAGTTACCCAACTCGCTTCGCCAGTTCACCGACACCACCAGGCTGCTGACGATTGAGGTGTCGCCTGGAGTGCGCATGAACGCCACCGTTCCGGATCGTGACACTGCAGTGTTGCTCGCCGAGACCACCCACCCCGCGCTCAGCGCAATCGTGACGATTGCCGAGCTGTTGGCTACGCGACAGGAGCTCCTCGACGATGACGAAGTTCCAAGTCGCCGAGGTATCACCCTTGCAACACCCGACTTGTCGTTGCCAGCCACCAGCACCATCGACGCGATCGCGTCATTGCTTGCAGAGACACCGGGACTCAACCCGACCACGCTCGACGAGATCGGTGTGCGCACCGAGCAATTGACCCGCGATCGAGATCTCGTTGTCATCGGATTGCCAGCAACAGTTGCAGGCTCACTCGACACGCGCCTCGCGCCGGTGGCGGATCTCGAGGTCGAGGCCGCGGCAGTGGCCAGCATGCTGCCGACGAACGACCCGCGGTTGGCTGAATGGACGCGGCTGATCGATGAGCTGCCCACGAGCGCGCTGAGCGATGCACAAGTCACACTGATCATCTCCGACCTGCAACAGCAGTTCCTTGCGATTCGCGAATCGGTGGGGGTACCACCCCCTTACAAGTTCACGCTCACCGGCCGACGCACACCTGTGCGTATCAAGCTGCACAACTCCAGCGACACTCCGCTGACAGTGCTCGTGCGCATGAGGTCCTCCAAGCTGCTCTTTCCCAGTGGCGACCAAAAGGTCACGCTTCCGCCGCAATCATTTTACGACGTCGAGGTTCCGATCGAAGTACGCAGCAACGGCACGTTCCCGGTCACGTTGGAAGTGTTGACGGGGAACGGCGATGTTCACATCGCGCCACCGGTGACACTGACAGCACGCGTCACTGCGATTAGTGGACTGGGGAACCTGGTGACCGGCGCCTTGCTGCTCGTCGTCATCACCTGGTGGGCACGTCACGTACGAAAGAACCGTCGTCGACGCGCGGCGCAGAAGGCTTCCCTCAACCATCCGGTGCGCGGCGGGGAGGAAGACAAGCGGGCGGAAAGCACTATCCTGCCCGAGTTGTGAGCAACGTCCGCATAGTCACCGACTCAGCATGCGATCTGCCGCAAGCAGTCGCCGATGAGTTGAACATCTCAATTGTTCCTCTCACCATCCGCATCGACGGCCACGAGTACGTCGATCGTGCCGATCTGACTCCCGCCGAATTCTGGGCGAAGTGCGCGGTTGCGGCCGCGTTGCCTGAGACTGCGGCGCCATCGCCCGGCCAGTTCGAGGCTACCTATCGGCAACTCGCTGCCGATGGAGCGACCAGCATCGTCGTGATCAGCCTCAGCGGCGACCTGTCCGCCACCATGCAGTCGGCCGAGTTGGCTGCGCGCAGCGTCGGCGAGGGTGGCAACCCGATCAAAGTGAGTGTCGTCGACAGTCGCTCGGCGACACTCGGTCTCGGTGCAATCGTCACAGATTGCGCGCGACTCGCACGCGGTGGCGCCAGCCACGATGCTGTCGTTGAGCGCGCTACTGACCTCGCCACGCGAACGAAGGTGTGGGGTGCGCTCGACACTTTGGAAAACCTGAAGAAGGGTGGGCGCATCGGTGGTGCTAAGGCAATGCTCGCCTCGGCGCTGGCGATCAAGCCGATCATCGAGGTACGCGACGGCAAGGTTGAACAAGGCGGCAAACAACGCACGCGCAGCAAAGCACTTGCGTTCCTCGTCGAAACGCTCATCAATGCCGGCCCGGTAGAGAATCTGATGGTGATGAACGCCGATTGCAGCGATGTCGATGATTTCGTCGAGATGCTGCGCCCGCACTACCACGGAACGATCGTCGTTGGCGACATCGGACCAGTCGTCGGCACGCACGCCGGACGCGGCACGATCGGCATCGCGTACTCCAGCGTGTAAAGCGATTGCCCGGTATGGGTCCGCCCGCGCCACTATCGTCGAGTGGCGGACATGTCTGCCACCCTTCCCGGCGCGAACCCCGCGTCGTTGCCCCCGGCAATTCTCGGCCAGCGCTATCGGCTGGAACGAAAGCTCGCGCAAGGTGGCATGGCGGAAGTGTGGCTGGGTACCGACCTGTCGCTGACGCGCCAGGTGGCCGTAAAACTTCTCAAGTCGAACCTTGCCGCTGACCCAATCGTTGCTGAGCGCTTCCGCCGCGAGGCGATCGCCGTCGCACAATTGAGTCACCCGAACATCGTCGCCGTCTACGACGCGATCGACGACAAGATCGGCGGCGAGCGGCGCCAAGCGGTCGTGATGCAGTTGGTGAACGGCAAGAGCCTGCGCCAACTGCTCGACGAGCAACATCGTTTGAGCCCCGACTTGACGATGCACATCGGCTCCTGCGTTGGAGCAGCCCTCGACTGCGCCCATCGGGCCAATCTTGTGCACCGCGACATCAAGCCAGGCAACATCCTCATCACGCCCGATGGCCGGGTGCTGCTGACCGACTTCGGCATCGCCAAGGGGCTCGACGGCGGTGAGGACGACCTGACCAGTCCCAACGTGATGATGGGTACAGCCAAGTATCTGTCGCCCGAGCAGGTGCGCGGCACCGACGTCGATCGGCGGTCGGACATCTTTTCGCTGGGCGTCGTGCTGTGGGAGATGATCGCGGG
>JANWKM010000033.1 GCA_025451395.1 Ilumatobacteraceae bacterium | reverse complement strand
GCTGCGCCGCCGCGGCGGCGGGCTTGGAGCCGCGGGCTTGTGTGGCGGTAGCGGCCAAGGCGACGCAGTCCTGCTCCGGACCGTCTGATCACCGTCTGATTTGGGTGCAGAACGCCGGGAATTTCGCCGATAATTCTTAGTGCCAATCCAACGCCGAAGCAGACGGTTGGCGGTGATTTGCGCCGTCGGTTACTTCTTGCTGCGGGTCACGTTCGTGCTGTCCTCGCGGGCGTTCGAGACCCCCGACACGCAGAGCTATCGCAGCGGCCAGGCAACGCGGCCACCGGTAAGTGCTGCACTGCTGTCCTGGCTGGGTGACACCCCGTACATCGCGCTGTCGGCCATCGTGTCGACGGCTGGATTCCTCGCCATCGCGATGGCCGTGTGGAACCCGGCCCGACGTAAGTCGTACTCGGTGCTGGCAGGCCTCGCCGTGGTGTCGTTCCTGCCCGCCGTGACCGTCTACGAACATTGGCTGGTTCCCGACAGCCTGCTCATGGGACTGTCGCTGCTCGGTCTTGCGTTGGCGATTCATCACACTCACGCCCGCTGGCACCCTTGGGCACTGGTGGCCATTTGCGTGCTCATCACCACCACCAAAGAGCAAGGCATCGGCGTGGTCGTGCTCATCGCGCTCGTACTCGTCGCGCGCCGCTCGCTTCGCGTGGCGACGGTGGCAATGGTGTCGTCCGCCCTGATCTTCGCCACCGTGGTGATGCCCTGTTCGAACCGCCAGGGCTTGGTGCTCTGGCACGGTCCGCGGACGACCGAACTGACGATGGAGCGGTTCCGAATCATCACCGCGGCGCTGTTCTGGGACGATCTATCACCGGAACTGGCGCAGGTGAACGATCGCTTGGCCGAGTGCGGGATGACCGACACGCAACTGATTGCCGAGACGTTCAATACCGCCCTTGACGATGTGGGGTTCGAGAACTGCCCCAAAGTGTGGGCGCACGTGGACGACATCTCGCAACTCGACGTGCTTGTCGCCCACCTCAAGAACCCGAGCCATGTCGGCTCCTCGCTCGAGCGCGGCTTCGCCCCCGACTTGTATCCGCAAGCGGTCTGGAGCGCCTATCCCTTCGAGCAGCAATGGGTATACGACCTCGAGCGCTGGCCGATGGGTGCGCTGGCATTGTTGCCGCTGGCCGCGTTGGCGGTGTGCGTCATGCGCCGTCGAGGCCGAGTTATCGCGATGACAGCGGTGACGGGTTCGCTGTTGGCACTTGTCGCCGTGCTCGTCGATCCGACCAGCCAGGATCGACACACCATCGTGTTTCGCATCATGGCTGGGGTACTGGCGATCATTGCGATTACCGAGGCGACAGGGCGGAACGAGCCGGACATCGTGCTGACGCCAGACGCAACCGTGGACGACGACCGCGAGGCCGACTTGGTGCCCGTCTGAGCCTGAGTTCGGTTTGTTACGAGTCTTGACACAATTTGGCGTCGGTTGTAATGTAATCGCAACATACTCGTTGAACGCTGATGCCCCCCGCAGAAACGCCCAACGAGAACAAGTTCTGGGGTACCACCTCTGGAGCTGGCCCGTCCGCCCGCTACCAGGTCCAGGCGTGGTACCCCAGCTTGATTTTCGGGCCCCTGTCGTTAACTAAGAGGTCGTTAACTAAGAGCCGTTAAGCGGATAGTTCCCGGCGACCTTCCAGGGCCCGGCCGAGCGTCAATTCGTCGGCGTACTCGAGGTCGCCACCGACAGGAAGGCCGCTGGCGATGCGGGTGACTTTGACGCCGAATGGCTTCATCATCCGAGCGATGTACATCGCCGTGACCTCTCCCTCAGTGTTCGGGTTGGTGCACAAGATGACCTCCTCGATCGATTCCGGCTCGATGCGGGCGAACAGCTCCTTCATCTTGAGCTGCTCGGGGCCGATGCCGTCGAGCGGGCTCATCGCGCCGAGGAGGACGTGATAGCGACCTTTGAACTCGCCGGTCTTCTCGATCGAGACGATGTCGCGCGATTCTTCGACGACACAAAGAACAGTCGCGTCGCGCCGGTCGTCGAGGCAGATCGGACATAGGTCGCTGTCGGCGAAATTGAAGCACTGCGAACAGAACCGCACACGCGCCTTGGCATCGGTGATTGCAGTTGCGAGCCGAGCAACATCGTCGATCGGAATTTTCAACAGACGAAAAGCAATGCGTTGCGCCGACTTCGGACCGACGCCCGGCAGCCGGCCGAGTTCGTCGATCAGCGATTGAACCGGTGCTGTGTAGACCGACATCGTCACTCGCGGATGATCTGCGAGCCGGGGAAGGCTTGCTGCAGGCGATCCTCGGGCGAGAGAACCGTTTCGGGTGGGGCATCGACAAGGCCTTCGATGTCCACCTCTTCATCCGCAGGCGGTGCGATTGGCCGCTTCATCTGAACGACATTGTCGGACTCGTTGCTTCCGCTGTCCTTGCTGTCGACGGACAGCAGCAATTTCACCGGTGCGCCGGTGACCTTCAAGAGCACAGCCTCGACGGTGGAGCGATGCTGCTCGCACTTCAGACGGTGCGCTTCATTCGGCGCGGCCACGGCAACCATGCCCTCGCGTGCTCCGACGACTTTCGTGGCCGCGTAGATCGCACGTGGCAACGACTTCAGCGAAGACATCACCTCGCTGCCCCATAACTCGACGGCTCGATCAACTGCCGATGACGTCACCTCGTTCTGTTCTGGCTTTGCTTCGGGTTCGGGCTCCGGTTCAGGGGCAACTGCGGGTGCGGCAGCCGCTGTCTGTGTGGTCGTGCGCGCGCGACCGCCGAGCGCCGCGCGACCAGTCGTGGGATCGACCGGTGCTGGGCGAGCGGCCGCCGGTGACGTGCCTGCGGCCATCTGCTGCTCGAGCCGACCGACACGATCGAGCAGAACCGAGGTGTCGTTGCTGGCGAGCGGATGAGTGAGCTGCACCAACGCAACCTCGAGCAGCAGCCGCGGATCGGGCGCGTGGCGCATTTCGACCAGCATCTCGCCAAGTCGTTCCATCGCTCGCACTGTGGCGGCCGCCCCTAGCCGACTCGCCAGCGCGGACACTTCGGCGGCGCGCTGCACTGGCAATTGCACGAGCTCGGGTGCCATCAGCGACAAGAAACAGTCGCGTAGGTGGCGCACGATGTCGTCGGTGAGAGAGCGCGCGTCTCGTCCCTGCTGCATCGCCTGCGCGACGACAGTAAGCGCCCGCCCAGGATCGGATTCGATGAACGCCTCGATGAACTCGTCGAGCGGCGTGATGTCGAGCGCTTCGCCGCCACCAGCCGCGACGAGCTCGAGCGCAGAGACGGTGTCGCGCGCGGAACCGCCGCCTTGGCGCAGCACCGACTGCAGCGCTTCGTCACTCAGTTCGATGCCGGCGTCTTTCGCCAGCCACCGGATGTGCGCTTCCATGACATCCATCGGCAGCAAGTGAAATTGCAGATGCTGCGTCCGACTGCGGATTGTCTCGGCGACCTTCTGCGGGTCGGTGGTGGCGAGAACAAAAACGACATGCGGGGGTGGTTCCTCCAAGGTCTTCAGCAGCGTCGCCTCGGCTGCCTTGGACAGCATGTGCACCTCGTCGAGGATGTACACCTTGTGCCGACCCGGCGTACCAAGCGATGCCTTCTCGATGAGGTCGCGCATTGCGTCGACACCGTTGTTGCTGGCCGCGTCGAGTTCGTGAACGTCGTAGCTGGTACCGAGTTCGACCGCGAGACACGACTCGCATTCGCAGCACGGTTCGCCGTCGCGCGGGTTCGCGCAGTTGAGCACCTTCGCGAGAATGCGAGCCGATGTTGTCTTGCCGGTGCCTCGCGGTCCGGAGAAGAGGTATGCCTGGCCCTCGCGGTTATGGATGACGGCGTTGCGTAGCGCGCGGACGACGTGCTCTTGACCCTTCACTTCGCCGAAACGGCGCGGACGGTAGCGGCGGTACAGCGACTGAGTGGCCATCGCCGCCGACTCTACCTATGGGATGCAACACCGGGCACCGTATAGCGAACGGCTGGGTACGTAGGACCTGGTAGGCAACCCCAACGGCGAACCCCATGTGGCTAGCGTTGTTGCGATTCCATGAACGCGCCACGGTTGCCTGCACGCCCAGCACTCCGCGGGCTCTTGTTCTTCCTCACCTTTGGCTTGGTGCTGTCATTGTGGGCACCGTCGGCCGACGCGGTCGACAACACGTTGGTCAGCTCGACACCGGCTGACGGATCGACCGTCGACAGTTTTTCAGGGCCCATTCTGCTGACGTTCAGGAACCCGTTGGGACCGGACAACGACGTGACGATGACGTGCAATTCGGTCGCGATGTCGCTCGGTGACCCCGCGCTACAAGCCGATGGAGTCACCCTCTCGATCCCAATGGCGGCCGGTGCTCCAAAGGGTTCGTGCACGATTGCATGGCTTGTCACCGACGTGAACTTGCAGCCCGCAGGAAGCGGCACAGTGCCATTCAACGTCGCCAACGATCCGGTGATCGTCGACACCACCGCGCCGGCTTCCACCACGACCCTGGTGCCGGGAGCGACGACGACGAGCACGACACCGCCCAACACCGTGCCGCCAGGTGGGGTTGGCGGCGGCAAGTCCACCGCCAGTACCGAGGGGCCGCTTGGGCTGTTCCGATTGGTCAGCAACTTCGCGCTCGCCGTGCTGTTCGGTTCGCTTGTTGTCATCGTCGTCGCGTGGCCGGAGGGCGTTGAGTACGTACTGACCGTTCGCTTCCTACGTACCGCGTGGATCTTGGCCGCAGTCTCCAGCTATCTCTTCGCAGGTGCTGTCGGCGCACAGGTGACCGGCGGCGGTCTAGGGAGTGCGCTGTCGCCGGGGAGTCTTGTCGACCTTCTCGATACTGGTCATGGGAAGGCCGCGCTCCTACGGCTGGTGTTCGTGTTGGCCTCCGGGTATGTGGTGTCGCAACCAGAACGGGCGATTGATCCTGCGTCGCAATTGCAAGCGCTGATTCCGCCCGGCATCGCAGTCGTCACGATGGCGTTCAGTCGACCCGAGTTCGGATTCATCGACTACGCCGCCGGAACCGTGCATGCGCTCGGTATGTCGGTGTGGGTAGGCGGACTGGTCCTTCTCACTCGTGTCGTGTTAGCTGGGCCGGGCGAGGAAGACCTCGTGCACGCCGTGCGTGGATTCAGTCGTATCGCGACACCAGCGTTGATCGCGACAGTCGCCAGCGGCGCGATCCAATTCGTGCGACTCGACAAGGGAGCGTTGGGCACCGCTCACGGGTTCTTGATGATCGTGAAGGTGTTGTTCGTATCGGGCATGGTGTTCGTCGGCGTGGCGACGCGACAATTCATCAGCCACCGCATGACACGAGTCGAAACGATGAGCGCGCCGCTGGCGATGCGTCTTCGACGGGCACTCGGCATCGAAGCCGGCATCGGTGTTGTGGTGATCATGCTCACTGCGTGGTTGCTGGCACTGACTCCGCCCGGACTCGGCACCGCGGAGAGCAACCTCGACCTTGGTCAGAACTATCTGTTCGAGAACACGTCGATCAACTTTGCCGTATCGGTGTCGTTCAGCGAGACGATCGGTCCCAACGACGTGCGAATCGAAGTGATATCGGTGCCGGTAACCGGTATCGACGGCCTGGCGATCGATTTCATTCCGCCAGGGACGTCGTCGGTAAATGGGCTGACGATCCACGACATCGGGCTGACCAAACCCGGTGTCGCAGTATTGGAGAAGAACGACGGGTTCTCGTTGCTGGCGGCGGGTACGTGGACGATCGTGGTCAGGATCGGTGGCACCGTTGTGCAATCGCAGGATGTGTTGGTCGAAAGCGGTTAGCGCAGTTCTTTGCCGACGACGCGAGCAAACGGCACCGGCGCGGCAACTTCGAGTTGGTCGTACGTGCATGAACTCGGTTCGCGATCCGTGCGCCAACGCACGAACTGTGAGCCGTGACGAAAGCGGCCCTCTTGCAATTGCCCGAAGGTCACCTCGGCCACGCGCTCGATGCGCAGGGGCACCCAGCTGAGATCCTTCCCCGCGTTCCACCGGCTGCCGGCACCAGGCATGCGCTGTCGTTCGCCTACTAGAGCTTGCTCGACATTGCTGAACTCCGCCCACTCGCGCCACGGGTGACCTTCAATCGCGTCCGTAGTGAGTGGCGCCAACTCGCCCAGCAGCTCAATGCGACGTTTGGCAGTGAACGACGCGGCGACGCCGACGTGGTGCAACACACCATCGCCGTCGTAGAGCCCGAGCAGCAGCGAGCCGACTCCGTTGCCGTCCTTGTGAACGCGATAGCCAGCGATCACACAATCGGCGGTACGGCGATGCTTCACCTTGACGAGCGTGCGTTTGTCGGGCGTGTACGGATCCGTGAGTCGCTTCGCGATCACGCCGTCGAGCCCAGCCCCCTCGAACTCGACGAACCATCGCTGCGCCACGGTTGCGTCGGTGGTCGACGGGCAAAGGTATACAGACGTCGATGTCGACACCGCTTCAAGGAGCAGTGCATGCCGCACGGACAGCGGCTCGTTCATCAGGTCGCGGTCGCCGAGTGCGAGGATGTCGAACGCAACGAATGAGGCAGGCGTCTCCGCCGCCAATCGCTTCACGCGTGATTCCGCGGGGTGAATACGTTGCAGCAGCGCATCGAAATCGAGACCTTGATCATCGGCGGCTGGAATCACGATCTCGCCGTCGACGACGCAACGCGTCGGCAACGCCGTCAGGAGTGGCGCCAACAATTCGGGGAAGTAGCGCGTGAACGGCCGCTCGTTGCGGCTGGTCAATTCGATCTCGTCGCCATCACGAAACACGATGCAGCGAAAGCCGTCCCACTTCGGTTCGTACAACCACCCTTCATCGGCCGGAATCTCGTCGGCGAGCTTGGCCAGCATGGGCGACAGCGGCGGCGAAATCGGCAGGGCCATCGCCTCTATCCTGCCCCCTGCCGTTCACAAACATCGCGACCGATAGGGTGAATCGACGTGAGCCCCATACCTGCGGCCAATCCAATGGCCGACAAGCTGCACGACCTCCACGAGCGACGCGACCAGGCATTCAATGCCGGATCGCCACGAGCGGTCGAGCGCCAGCATGCGAAGGGGAAACTGCTTGCTCGCGAGCGAATCGAAACGTTGCTCGACGACGGCAGCTTTCAAGAGCTCGACCTGCTCGCCCGCCATCGCGCACACAGCTCTGGTCTGGAGGAGCGGCCGTACACCGACGGCGTGATCACGGGATGGGGACCCATCGATGGTCGCAAGGTCTTCGTGTTCAGCCAGGACTTCACTGTCTTCGGTGGTGCCCTCGGTGAGGTGTTCGCCGAGAAGATCCACAAGCTGATGGATCTGGCCTTGAAGGTCGGAGCACCAGTCATCGGCTTGAACGACGGTGCTGGGGCGCGCATTCAAGAAGGCGTCGTCAGCCTTGCTGGTTACGGCGGAATCTTCCATCGCAATGTGCTCAGTAGCGGCGTCATCCCGCAGATCTCGGTCATCCTCGGTCCCTGCGCGGGTGGAGCGGTGTACAGCCCGGCGATGACCGACTTCATCTTCATGGTGCGCGAGACCAGCCACATGTTCATCACCGGTCCCGATGTCGTGAAGACGGTCACCGGCGAGGAAGTCACATTGGAGGAACTGGGTGGCGCGATGAGCCACGCCAGCAAGAGTGGCGTCGCCACGTTCGTCGCCAGTGACGAGAAGTCATGCCTCGACGACGTTCGCTTCCTGCTCAGCTTCCTGCCAAGCAACAACTTGGAAGAGGCACCAGCGATCGAAACCGGCGACAACCCGGAGCGTTCGTGCGAAAATCTGCGCACCATTCTTCCGCCGTCGCCGAACCAGCCCTACGACATGAAGAACGTCATCAAAGAGGTCGTCGACGACGGCGAGTTCTTCGAGTACTTCCCGCATTGGGCGCGCAGCATTGTCTGCGGCTTCAGTCGAATCGATGGTCATCCAGTTGGCATTGTCGGTAATCAGCCGATGGTGTTGGCCGGCGTGCTCGACATCGAGAGCAGCGAGAAGGCCGCGCGTTTCGTGCGGACGTGCGATGCCTTCAACATTCCGCTGGTCACGTTCGTCGACGTGCCCGGCTTCCTGCCCGGTGTCGATCAGGAATACGGCGGCATCATTCGCCATGGGGCCAAGTTGCTCTATGCGTATTGCGAGGCGACCGTGCCGCGCATCCAGATCATCACACGCAAGGCGTATGGCGGCGCATATGTAGTCATGAACTCAAAGAGCATCGGCGCCGACCTCGCGTACGCATGGCCGACGGCCGAGCTGGCTGTGATGGGGCCACAGGGTGCAGTCGAGATCGTCTACCGCCGCGAACTACAGCAGGCCGCCGACCCGATCGGCCGCCGCGCCGAACTAGTAGCCGAATACACGGAGCGCTACGCCAACCCGTACAACGCCGCCGAGCGCGGCTACATCGACGACGTCATCGACCCCGCAGAGACGCGGCAGAAAATTGTTGCGGGTCTGCGTATGTTGCGCACGAAGCGTGAAGAACTTCCGCGCCGCAAACACGGCAATGTTCCCCTGTGAAGACCGACATCAGCCCGACGCCGACCGACGACGAACTCGTCGCGATCGTTGCCGCGGTCGAGGCGCTGTGGCCGCGACCGGTGATTGCACCTGAGTCGCAGAACCCGTTGCGGTCGCCGACGTGGCGCTTCAGTGGTCGCTGGTGGGCAACACCGCTGCCAGCTCGCCGCGCGCGTCCGTTTCGCGCGTGATCCGCCCAACCTGATCGGGAACGACAGCACCTTGCTACGCTCGCCGAATGAGTGCCATGCCTCCACATCCGCAGATGAACTACGCCAGTTGGGGCGCACGCGTCGGCGGTTCGCTGTTGAACGGCCTCAGTAGCGCGCTTTTCAGCTTGCCGGCGATGGTCTCGTTCTATACCGGCCCGAGGGAATACAGAGTGTGGGTTATCGATGGCAAACGCGAACTCGTTGAGTGGCCGACCGCACAGGGCTGGGCGATCATCATTGCTCTCAACCTGATCGGGACGATGGTGTTTCTCTTCTTGTATTGCCGGGCGGTGGGCAAGACCGGGCAGTTCTGGGGGCACCGCGCGGCCAGCGTCCGCATTGTCAACGCAGCGGACGGCAGCGCCATCGGGGCTGGTAAAGCGTTGGGACGCTACTTCGCCCATATCCTCGACGTGATCCCGTGCTTCCTCGGTTTTCTGTGGCCGCTGTGGGATCAGAAGCGCCAGACCTTCGCCGACAAGATCGTCGGCACGGTGTCTGTTCGCGTGTGACGCACTCTTGTTAACGACACGGGCGCGCAGTTCGGTGGACATCACAACGGTCGCCGACGATTTGATCGTCTGCCACGACGGCGACGACGTCGTTCGCCTCGACAATCTGCGCCCGGTGTCGACTCACACGATTCGCGGCGTGGAAGTGACGACGTTACCGCGGCCTGATGGCGAGATGCTCTGCCAGTTAGCGACTGTCAACGACGTTCACTTCGGTGAAGTCGACTGCGGGCGGGTCGATGGACAGGAGGCTGGCCCGATCGAACGAGTTGCGGATGGCGAACGGCCGTATGCGGAGACAATGAACCGCGGTGCAGCAGCCGAGATCGGAGCGATCGACCCGGCGGCCGTCATCGTGAAAGGCGATCTTTCACAAGACGGTCAGCCCGAGGAATGGGAAGCGTTCGAGGCGTGCTATCGGGGCGCGTTCGGTGATCGGCTTTATGTCGTGCGTGGCAACCACGATGCGTACCACGGGCAAACGAGTTACTCAGGCGACCAATTGATCGTGCTGCCCGGCGTCGCCGTGGCGCTCATCGACACCACGATTCCGTACGGAACAACCGGGCGCATCACCGCCGACCAACTCGATTGGCTCGATGCACACGCGGCCGCGGCCGATCGACCGGTGTTGGTGATGGGTCACCATCAGCAGTGGATCGCGGGCCGATCCGGCAAGCGCTCGAGCGAGTACTTCGGACTGGACCCTGACAGCAGCGATGCACTCAACGAGGTGGTCGCGCGTCGGCCGGCGATCCTTGCCTACACCGCTGGTCACACGCACCGCCATCGAATTCGTCGGATGGCCTGCGGTGTGCCGACCATCGAGATTGGCTGCGTCAAGGACTTTCCGGGCACGTGGGCCGAGTATCGAGTGTTCGAAGGCGGCATCATGCAGGTTGTGCACCGAGTGTCCAGCCCAGCTGCGTTGAACTGGAGCCAGCGCTGTCGGCATCTCTATCGCGACTTTGGTATTGACTACGAGACTTACGCGCTGGGCGCGTTGGAGGATCGATGCTGCAACATCCCGCTGCGGTAAGAGATGCGTTCGAACATGGCGCCAGCACCTTCCTGGATGTGTTGCGCGGAGTATCGGCCGAGCAATGGGATCAGCCAGAAGCGCTGGGCGAACTGACCACACGCGAACTTGCCGCGCACGCGCTGCGGGCATTCATCACCGTCGAGGGCTACTTGGCGGCCGAGCCGCACACCGATCGGGTATTGGCCGACGCGTCCGAGTACTACATCGCCGCGCTCAGCGGGCCCAACGTGCACGAGGGTGTTGCGGCGCGTTCACGCCAGGCCGGTCGACAGCTCATCGATCCGGTCGGAGAAGCGGAGGTCACCGTGGCTCGCGTGCTCGCGTTGGTGGCGGCCACCGCCAACGACGAACCGGTGAACAGTTTTGTCGGGCAAATGACGCTGATCGAATATCTCGCCACCCGTGTCGTCGAGTTGGGCGTGCACACGCTCGATTTGGCGCGCGCGACCAATCAGCCGGCCGAGTTGCACAGTGATACGGCCGCAGTCGTGCTCTCCGTGTTGACCCAGCTCGCGTCCCCAACGCAACTAATCCTCGCGCTCACCGGTCGGCAACAGTTGCCCGACGACTACAACCTGATGCGATGAGTATGAAGGCATACATCGCCGGGCCATTGTTCGATGAGGGCGAACGTTGGTGGATCGAGAGTATCGAGCGCTTAGTTGCCGATGCTGGCTTCGAAACCTTTCTTCCGCACCGCGACAATCCACCGAAGGATCAGTTCAACGTTCGCACGATCTTCGAGAACGACAAGCGCGGCATCGACGAGTGCGACATAGTCGTCGCCAGCCTCAACGGAGTCATCACCGACGACGGAACCGCCTGGGAGTTGGGGTACGCCTACGCTCGTGGAAAATACCTGATCGGCTTGCACACAGATTGGCGACGACGATTCCCCGACGAGGTCGTCAACCTGATGCTGGAGTGCTCGATGCACCGACTGGCGCGATCCCTCGACGATCTGCGGCTAGCGCTCACCGAATACACCGGTTCAGTTGGTGCGTAGGTCGTTCACGTACGCAAGTCGCTCACGTACACAGGCCGTTTACGTACGCAGTCCGATCGGGCAGCTCACACCGGTGCCGCCGATTCCGCAATAGCCGTTGGGATTCTTGGCGAGATATTGCTGGTGGTAGGCCTCTGCGTAATAGAAGTTGTCGAGCGGCTTCACCTCGGTTGTGATCTCGCCAAAGCCAGCGGCAGTGAGCATCTCTTGGTACATCGCGCGACTGGCTTCGGCGGCGGTCACTTGTGATGGCTCGGTTGTGTAGATCGCGCTGCGATATTGCGTGCCCCTGTCGTTGCCCTGGCGCATGCCCTGCGTTGGGTCGTGGTTTTCCCAGAACACCTTCAGCAGCTGTTCGTAGCTCACCTTGGCGGGGTCGAACACAACCAACACAGCTTCCGTATGTCCGGTGCGCCCGGTGCACGTTTCCTCGTAGGTGGCGTTAGGGGTGAAGCCACCGGCGTAGCCGGCGGCGGTCGTGAACACGCCATCTGTCTGCCAGAACTTGCGCTCCGCGCCCCAGAAGCATCCGAGGCCGAACACCGCAGATTGAAATCCGTCGGGCCATGGGCCGGTGAGTGGCGCGTCGAGCACGAAGTGTTTCGCGGGAACTGGCATCGGTTCGGCGCGGCCGGGAAGAGCGGTATCGGCGGAGATCATCTCGGACTTTTGAAGGAACATGCGACTAAGGCTAGCTAAGGTGCGCGCCGATGCATCCCGCCGTCACCATCCGGCCATTTGCCGATCACGACGTCGAGCCGGCGATGGTCCTGAACAATGCCAACATTCCGGAACTGAACGAACTCGATCACGCAGAGGTTGCCCGCTTGGCCGCACTCTCCGAGTCGGCGCTGGTCGCGGAGGTTCTGGGCGACGACGGTCAAAGCCGCTTCGCCGGCTTCTGCTGGGTGCTCGGCCCCAGCCAGCCGTACGCAAGCCTGAACTACGGATGGTTTAGTCGCCACTACAGCGAGTTCGTGTATCTCGACCGCATTGCCGTGCATTCCGACTTCCGCCGCTTCGGCATCGGCCGCGGTTTCTACGCGGCGATAGTCGAACAGTTCACCGGTATGCATCCCGTTCTCCTGTGCGAGGTCAACGTGCGCCCGCGAAACGAAACTTCGCTGAAGTTTCACCACGCGATCGGGTTTCGCGAGGTCGGTCAGCAGGAAACCGACGGCGGCAAGAAGACTGTCAGCCTGCTGGAGTTGCCTCTTAGTTGAGATCAGGGGCTATATCGGCACGCCGATGTACACGACGGTGATCGTCGAGTCACTCGTTTGCTGCCAAAGAACCAGGAACTCTTCGCCGCGACTCACGATGTCAAACCCGTACGTGCGGGGCGCGACGCCGGCGTAAGCGCGGCGTTTCCAACGCGTCAAACCGGGCTCTGCCTCGAACCGGTCAAGTTCAGCGTTCACGACGTTGCTCATGGCAGGACTAGCCACGCTGAGCGAATCCAGGCTGCCAATGGAATCGGGCGAATACTGAACGATCACGGGCTGATGATAGCACATATGTTACATTTGTGACGTATATCTCATTGTAACACTCGTGGTAAATGTGGTACATTATTCACGTGACCACCACCACAGTCATTGACCTCGATGAGCGTCGACGCGTCCAGCTAGGCAGGATCCTGCCACCCGACAGTCCGACTCGTTACCTCGTCGAGGTGTCATCCGACGGCGTGATCACGCTCTCGCCCGCGGTGGTGCTCGCTGCCCACGAACTCCGGCTTTTGACCGCGCGACCGGACCTTGTTGCGGTCCTGCAGGAGGCCGCCGCCACGGGGCTTCCTCCAGTCGGCTCCGGGCCTCGTCGTCGGAACGTCTCGAAGTAGTACCTCTACCATTGCGCGATGCGCATCGCTGCCGTACAGCACGACACCGTTTGGAACGATCGCGACGCGAACTTCACGCGGTTGGCACCAATGGTGGCGGCCGCTGCCGCCGGTGGCGCGCGTTTGGTTTTGCTCACTGAGATGTTCTCGACCGGATTTGTTGTCGACAGCTCACTGCAAGGCGAGCCCGAAGGCGGACCGTCGGCGCAGTTCCTCGCCGCGCAAGCCGCCGAACACGGCGTGTGGGTGTGCGGCAGTTGCCCGGAGATCCCTTCTGGCGGCGACGGCGCAGATAAGCGTCCGGCGAACAGTTTCGTGCTTGCTGGTCCCGACGGCACGGTGCACCGCTACCACAAGATTCATCCATTCACTTTTGGCGGCGAAGGCGAGCACTTTCGTCCTGGCAGCAAGTTGCAGCAGGTCGAGATCGAAGGCGTACGCGTCAGTCCATTCGTGTGCTACGACCTGCGCTTCGCCGACGAGTTCTGGCAGTTAGCGCCAACCACCGATGTGTATTTGGTGCCGGCAAACTGGCCAGAACCGCGACGCAACCACTGGATGTCGCTGTTGCAGGCGCGAGCGATCGAGAACCAGGCGTATGTCGTCGGTTGCAATCGCGTCGGCGAAGGCGGTGGACTGAAGTACGTCGGCGACAGTCGCATCGTGGATCCACTCGGCGAACTGCTAGCCACTGGCTCGCAAGCCGAGACGATCCTGTTCGCCGACGTCGAGCCCGCCACCGTCGCCGCCACCCGCGACCGCTTCCGCTTCCTCCAAGATCGCCGCTAGTCGAAGTTTCATCCGAGGGTTTGCTCCCGCCGCGGCAGCTCGGAGGGTTTCCTCCCCGCCGGCGGGGAGGAAACCCTCCGACGGGAGCAAACCCTCGGACAGCTACGCCAGAGTTTGTAGGCGCGTGACGGCTTCGTCGAGGACTTCGAAGCGCTTGCAGAATGCGAAGCGCACGAGGTGGCGACCTTCGTGTTTGTTGGCGTAGAACACCTCGTTCGGAATCGCGACAACACCGCAGCGCTTCGGAAGCTCGCGACAGAACGCGAGGCCGTCACCGTCGGCGCGTAACGGGCGGATGTCGACAGTGACGAAGTAGGTGCCACGCGTGGGGAACACCGTGAACCCGGCCTTGTGGAGACCGGGCAACAGGCGATCGCGTTTGGCTTGCAAGTCGGCTCCGAAGTCGCGAAAGTACGCATCCGGCAGACCGAGACCGAGCGCGATCGCTGGCTGAAACGGGCCGCCATTTACGAACGTCAGGAATTGTTTTGCCGTGCGCGCGGCTGCGACGAGCGGCGCCGGGCCGCACAGCCATCCAATCTTCCAACCAGTCGTGTTGAACGTTTTGCCACCACTCGAGATACCCAGCACTCGATCGCGCATTCCCGGCAAGGTCGCCATCGGAATGTGTTTCGTGCCATCGAAGGTGAGGTGCTCGTACACCTCATCGGTGAGCACGATCAGGTCATTGTCGATGGCGAGCTTGGCAATGATCAGTAGTTCGTCGCGGTTCAGTACCTTGCCCGTGGGGTTGTGTGGCGTGTTGATGAGCAGCAACTTCGTCTTCGGCGTGATCGCCGCGACCAACTCGTCGACATCGAAGCCATAATCGGGCGGCCGCAACGTCACCGGCTTCGGTACCGCTCCAGCCATCGAGATGCACGCTTGATAACTGTCGTACATCGGCTCGAAGAGCACGACCTCGTCACCTGTATCGAGCAAACCCAACAGCGCGCCCGCAAGAGCTTCGGTCGCGCCGGCAGTGACCAACACTTCCGTGTCGGGGTCGTACGTCAGGCCGTAGAAGCGTTGTTGGTGAGCCGCAATCGCGTTACGCAAAACGGGCATGCCAGGACCGGGCGGGTATTGATTGAGCCCGCCGTTGATCCCCGCGATCGCGGCGTCGAGTACAGCGCGCGGGCCGTCGGTATCGGGAAACCCCTGGCCGAGGTTGACGCTGTCGGTAGCGACGGCGAGCGCCGACATCTCGGCGAAGATGGTGGTGCCGAAGCCCTGCAACTTGGCGGTGAGGTGCGGCATGCGTTTGGTCGTTGAAGGTTGCCGTGTCGTTAAGGGTTCGGTCATGGCAAATTCTCCGGACCGAAGCTGAACGGCAACAACTCCTGCAGCGTGAAGCTGCGACGCAACCCTTCAGGACCGCATGAATGTATGGGGACATCGAGATCAGCGAACTCTCGGATCTTCTGCCGACAACCTCCGCAACAAGTACCCATGATTGGACCACTGCTGAGCGTCACCACCGCGGTGATACGTCGCTCACCCGCCGAGACCATCGCTGCGATCGCGCTCGCTTCCGCGCACCAACCTTGCGGGTAGGCGGCGTTCTCGACGTTGCAGCCGGCGTACACCTTGCCGCTCGAACTGCGTACGGCCGCACCAACCGGATAGTGGCTGTACGGAGCATGCGCATTGGCCTGCGCGGCGAGCGCGGCGTCAAAAAGTTCCTGCAGCTCGGGTGTCATTCCCGCGACCCTACAGTCGTGCAGGAATAGTTAAGGAACGGGCGTAATCGAAACGCCGCCCTCGAGCGCCTCGATGCGCCAGCCGTCGCTTTCCACGAATTCGCCAGGTTGTAGCAGGTCGGTGAACGGTGCCGCGCCGACGAGAGGCACATTCGCTTGCACCTCCCAAAGGGTGACCTCGACGCGGTGCACTGCGACGCCGCCGGCAGGAAGGTGGGCGTTGTATCCATCGGAACTCAACACTTCAACCGTGAGGTAACTGGCGTTACCAACGCCGGTACTAAGAACGACGAAGGCCAACCGCGTTCCGCCGTCGGATGTCGACGGTTCCAAGTGCACCATCCCGCCACGCGGCGGTGCGACCCATACGTCGGACTCTGGCAACCAGCCAGCGAGCAATCGATTGATGGCCAGAGTGTCGGGTCCGTCGCGGCGCGCTGGATCGATCTCGCGCGGCGCGGCGTTGTTGCTCATCAGGTCGAGTGCACTTTGATACTGCGCGCCGTCGACGAAACCGCTGTGCGCCCAACCGAGTGTGTGCCCGATCTCGTGCTCGACCAAGTCCATTGGCGGCTCAGCACCCCAAACGGAATTGAAGTCGCTGGCCCCGACGTATGCCGACCGGCGCGAGTTGAGCACCGGGCACGGCGGTTCAAAAGGGCACGGTTGGCCTCCGGTGCCGAAACCTCCCCGAAATCCTGGAACGTGCTCCGCATCCGCGACCACGAGCACTGCATCGGCAGTGTCCTCGGCACCGATGATCGCCTGATCAACGCAGACGTGCGGGTCCTGACTGATGCCGAGGTTGGCCTCACCCCCCGAATGAAACTGGGGGTGATAAAGGCCGTTCGAGATCGTGTCGTAATAAGTTGTGACGCGTGCATTGAGTACTTCAACTACTCCCGCTGTCGTCAGCGGAAGTCGCAGAGGCAGGCCGAAGTACATCGGCGCCGTCGTGTCGACGGGAACGTGGCAGATCCACACCTCGATGTCGTCCACACCGTCCGCCCGCCACGCTCCAGCGTGGCGCAAGGACAGCAGCGTTTGGATTCCGTCCAATCCGGCGCTTGCTGTTTGCCCCGGTGTGGTCGTCGTCGCAACGGTCGATGAGTCGCCGGAACACGCAACCGCACCAAGCGCCAGCGCCCCCAAAGCGACCGGGGACAGAATTCGCCGCATCACCCCTTGACGTTACGTCCGACGCACGCAGAGTTCGCGTCGCGTGTAACCATGTAGGCATGCGCGTCTCAGCATTTCGCCAGCGTGTGCTCGGGAACGCCTTCTCGCGCACCCTGCTGTCGGTGTGGGCGTGGCTGATGCTCGGAGTCATCGCCATCATCTGGACGCCATTGGTGTTCGTGGTGTGGGTCGTGACCGCGCCGTTCGATCGCGGCCGTTACTGGCCCGGCTGGCTGTTTCGCAAGCTGTGCGTCGTGCACACCTGGCTGAACCCGTTGTGGCGATTCCGCACGAGCGGAATCAAGGTCGAAGATCCGCGCCGACCGTATGTGGTTGTCGCCAATCACGAGAGTTTGGCTGACATGTTCCTGATCTCACATCTGCCGTGGGAGATGAAGTGGCTGTCGAAGGAAGACTTCTTCAGGTATCCGCTGATCGGTTGGATGATGCGAATGTCGGGCGACATCAAACTGATCCGCGGCGACAGACAAAGCATCGTGTCCGCGATGCGCGGCGCGCGCGACCGACTCAGCAAGAAGGTCAGCGTGATGCTGTTCCCCGAGGGCACACGCTCGATGGACGGCGTCATGGGTGAGTTCAAGGACGGGGCATTTCGGTTGGCCGTCGAGACCGGCCGCCCGATTCTGCCGCTCGCTGTTGCTGGTACACGCCAGGCAATACCCAAGGGTGACTGGCGGTTCGATGTCACCACTGCCGAGGTTCGTGTGCTGCCAACGATCGACACCACCGGCATGACAAAGGAGGACGTTCCCGCTTTGCGGGAACGAGTGCGCGACCTGATCAGCAACGAAGTCGCCCTGATGAAAGCGTGACTTGTGCCGCGTTTGTTCGCCAGCGATGACGATCGCGATCTCGTAACCGCTGAGCGCGACGTTCGCGCCGCGTTCACCGGGCTCGACCTCGACCTCACCTCTTTGGCCGCGGTCTCGAACATCTTTCGCGCCGCAACCTCCGTGCGCAACCACATGGAGGGCGGCGTTCTTGCGCAACACGAGCTGAGTTGGAGCGCATTCACCAGCCTGTTCGTGCTGCGCGTCTGGGGAGAGATGGATGCCCGCACGTTGGCAGCCGAAGCAGGCGTCACCGCCGCGACTCTGACCGGAGTGATGAAGACGTTGGAAGCGCGTCAACTATTGCGGCGCAAGACCGACCGCGCCGACGGTCGACGCGTGTTGGTGGCACTGACCACGACCGGCCGCAAGGTCGTCGACGAAATCATGCCCGCGTTCAACCGCCACGAACGCCTGGTCACGCAGGCGCTCACCGAGGAAGAGCAGATCGAACTCGCCCACGTATTGCGCACCATCTTGCGCACCGTCGAAGCCATCGACCTCTAAGCCTCTCTAGTAAACGACACGGGCGCGACGGGTGGCTTCTTTGACGAGCCAGACGAATGCCGGATCGACAACATCGCTGAGCATCTCGGGATGCCATTGCACGGCGAACACCTCCGGGCGGCCATTGAGTTCGAACGCCTCGATCACGCCATCCTCGGCGGTGCCGGTGACGACAACACCATCGCCGGGACGACCAACAGCCTGATGATGAAGGCTGTTGGTGGGAACATCGCCACCGTAGATTTCCTCGGCCATGCTGCCCGGCGAGACACGGACCGTGTGACAACGATCGATGCGTGGATGATCGACTCGTTGGTGCGCGTCGGCATCTTCGAGGTGTTGCACCAGCGAACCCCCAAGCGCGATGTTCAACAACTGCGCACCACGGCACACACACAGCATTGGCAGGCGCGCATCGAGTGCGGCCCGAATCAACGCCAACTCCCAATCGTCGCGACCACGCTCGATCGGGCCAAGCTCCGGATGTGGTTCCTCCCCGTAGAGCTCAGGGTCGGGGTCGGCGCCACCGGTCATCACCAATCCATCAAGACGTCGCACGACCTCGGTGGCCTCGGTGTTGCGCGTCAGTTGCACCGGCAGCGCACCGGCCTTCTCCAGCACCTTGGGATATTCACTCAGATGAACGTCGACTTCTTCTCCATGCAGCGCGGTGTAGTCGAAGAGCGGTATCGACTCTGCCGGCACGCGACGCCCCGATAAACCAATGAGCGGCTTCACGACCAGCTCACACGGATAGGCAGGCGTTTGATGCCGCAGATGAAGTTGCTGCGCAGGCGTTCGGTCGGTCCATCGAGTTCTACGGAGGTGACTCGCGGTAGCAACTCCTCCAGCAACACCTTGATCTCCATGCGCGCCAACTGAGCACCAAGGCACAGGTGCGGGCTCATCCGTCCGAAGGCAACATGATCGTTCGGTGTGCGATGGATGTCGAAACGAAAGGGATCGGGAAACTGGCGCTCGTCGTAGTCGGCCGACGTGAACCAGATCACCACCTTGTCGCCGCGCTTGATCTGCTGACCGCTCAATTCCGTGTCGGCGGTTGCCGTTCGCCGGAAGTGCATCGTGACGGTCGCCCAGCGCAACACCTCCTCTACCGCGGCTTCGACAATTGCGCCGTTGCCAGCGATGCACCCGTCGCGCAACTCGGCCAGGTGATCAGGGTGCTCAGCGAGCGCTTTCAATCCCGCTGTCATCGTGTAACGCGACGTGTCGTTACCGGCGCTGACCATCAACACGAAGAAGTTCTTGAACTCCAATTCGGTCAGAGCCTCACCGTCGATGGTTGGCGCCAAGAGATTGGAGATCACGTCTTCGGTCGGGTGCGCCCGTCGCTGCTCGGCTTGCGCTTCTGCATAGCGGTAGAGGTCGAGCGCGGCTGGTGACCGAAAGGGGATGTGCTTGAACTCGTCGGTGTCGGTGAGGCCCAGTGGGTGATCAGTCATGTCTGGGTCGAAGTTGCCAAGTAGGGCGTCGCCGCGCTCGACCAACCAATCACCATCGTCGTCAGGCACCCCTAGCAAGCGACCGAGCATGCGCATCGGCAACTGCTTGGCGACGCGATCGACGTAATCGAAACGATCACCAAGTGTCCGTGCGTCTTCGACGACCGCACGTGCCAGCAACCGAATTCCGTTCTCGTACGCATAGACCTCGCGGCGACTGAATGGTTTGCTGACCAACCGCCGGTACCGAGTGTGCTCGGGCGGGTCGTACTCCAACATGTTGCGCCGCGCCGCGAAGTCGTCGGGATCCATCTCTTCCAACGTGATGCCCTGCGCACTCGAGAACCGTTCGACATTGCGGCTGACGTGTAACAGATCGTCGTAACGGGTGACCGCCCAGAACCCTTTGCCACCATCATGCTCGTCCCACCAACTCACCGGGTCGGTGTCGCGCAAGCGGCGAAACGTTGCATGCGGAAAACCGTTGACGAACGAGTCGGGGTCGACGATGTCAACGCTCGCGTCGCCAGCGCTGATGTCCGCGTCGAGATCCGGACCGGCGCTCACAGATTGACGTTCTCCGCCAGCGTTGTGCCGCCGGCAAAGGTCGTGCCGACGCTGCGCCAATAACCACCGATGATCTCGCGCACTTCCAAGCGGTCGACTTCCTCCACCGGGCTCGGCAGTAACTCCAGTTCGGCGTCACCACTCCATGCCTGGCCTAGCTCGACATCACGTCCGCTCATCGTCACCAATTCGCTATAGCTGTCGCGACCGCCTTCGATGCGCGGCATGAATCGGGAGTGCACCATCGGATGCCCGTTGACGAAGCCGTTGCCCTTGCTCTGCTCGCGCAACGTCACATATGCGTTGATGATGCGCCGGTCTTGATATGCCAAGGTGCCTGCGAATCGGCCACCGGGCGCGACACGCGGGCCGGCCTTGCCGATTGTGACGGGGCGCGTTTGCCAAATGCTGCCCAACTTCTTCGGGTATCCCTGAAAGTGGCCGCGCACCATCGCGAAGTCGGTATCGACCCAGATGTACACGCAGCGGCTGTAGATCGTGCCGTTGTACATGCAGCGAACGACAACGAATGCTTCCTTGTACTGCGCGCGAATCGGGTCGTCGAGTTCGGCAAAGTCATCACCGCAGCTCTGCCAATCGGCGAAAATCATCGCGACCGCACCGGGGTCACTGTCGTCGGGCACGAGAGAAAGTGGCTCAGGTAGCAGCTCGGCGATGCGCGATGGATCGGTGCGATACTCGACCGTTAGCAAGTCGCCGCTGTAGTGCCATGGCATCGGCGGCAAGATGGAAGACCTGCCTGCGGCGGTGCGTGGGAACAGAAAGCCGTTCAGTTTGTCGGTGCCGTTCATCGTACGAAACTATAGTTTGGTCCCAAAGGAGTTCGTTCATCATGGCCGACATCAGAAGGGTGCTGCTCGACGGTTACCCGACCGTGATGACGGCAGACGGCGACGTGCTGAATTCGGCAGACGGCCGATCGATTGGTATCGCCGACGCCGTGCATTTGGCGCCCGTCGAGCCGACCAAGATCATCTGCTGTCACCTGAATCACATCTCACGCGTCCACGAATTCGGGGTGTCGCTGCCGCCGGCGCCGACCTACTTCCACAAGCCGATCAGTGCGCTGAACGCGCATCGCGCGGCAGTTGTGCGGCCCCGCAACTGCAAGTGGCTGAACTACGAGGGTGAGGTTGCGATCGTGATTGGTCGTACGTGTCGCAATGTCACCTACGCGCAGGCTGGCGACTACATCGCCGGTTACACCGTCGCCAACGACTTCGGCTTGCACGACTTTCGCGACACCGACAGCGGTTCGATGTTGCGGGTGAAAGGTGCCGACACACTGTGTCCGCTAGGCCCGGGGTTGATCACTGATTGGGACTTTCGCGGCAAGCGCATTCGCACACTGGTGAATGGTGAAGTGAAGCAGAATGGCAGCACCGACGAAATGGCGTGGGACATGCACTACTTAGTCGCCGACATCGCGCGCCTGATCACGCTCGTCCCCGGCGACGTGATTCTTTCGGGCACGCCTGCGATCAGTCGCAGCGTGCAACCAGGCGATGAGGTGACGGTGGAGGTCGAAGGTCTTGGCGCCCTGACTAATCACATCGTCGAGGGGCCGACGCCGGTGAGCGATGAGGTCGGCGCGCAGCCGACGGAGACCGAAGAAGTTCTGAGCACGGCGATGGGTGGCGACTGGCCGCTGCGCGGTCAGCGGCGACCGCGCAATACCGAACGCGAGGAATTGCCGTTCCCGCGCATTCATCCGAAGTTGCCACAATGACGGGCCCATTCACCGGCGGCACCCGGGTCGATGTCGGTGGCGTGTCCGTCTCCGCCGATCACTACATCGGCGGCAAGCGCGTGTCGTCGCCCACGACCTTCGAGGATCGTTCACCGCTCGATTGGTCGGTGAAGTTGGCCGACGTCGCGCGTGGCGACGACACGACGGCAGCAATGGCCGTTGGCGCAGCCGTTGATGCTTTTCCCGCTTGGGCTGCGCTGGGGGCGCAAGGACGCGCCGAGGTCTTGCATCGAGTCGCCGACTTGATCGACGCGCACATCGAGCCACTCGCGGCCGTCGAGTGCCTCGATATGGCGATGCTGCACGAGAGCCTGCGACTTCGCGTGCTCGCCCGCGGGGCACGAAACTTCCGGGCCTACGCCGACCTCGCCACGCAGTACGAGGAACGCGTTTGGGAATCGAATGGCACCGCCAACCGCGTCATGCGCATGCCCGCTGGCCCAACGGTGGTCATCACGCCGTGGAACGCGCCGTTCATGCTCAGCACTTGGAAATGTGCCCCAGCATTAGCCGCGGGCAACACAGTGATCTTGAAACCAGCCGAGTGGAGTCCGTTGTCGTGCAGCCTGCTCGCCGATCTGTGCCATGCGGCCGGGATGCCAGCCGGCGTCTTCAATGTGGTGCAAGGAATCGGCGCAGAAGTTGGAGCTGCTCTTGTTGCTGATCCACGCGTGCGACGGATCAGTTTCACGGGCTCACCGGCGACGGCGCGCCACATCGGTACCTCCGCCGCCGCGAATGTCGTGCCGTTCACTGCGGAACTCGGGGGCAAGGGACCATTCGTCGTCTTCGGTGATGCCGATCTGGAGGCAGCCGCGCAGAAGGCCGCCGGCCAGTACGACGACTCGGGGCAGGTTTGCCTGGCCGGAACCCGCCTACTGGTGGAAGCAAGCGTGCGTGCGGAGTTCTTGCGTTTGTTCGACAAGTTTGCCGACGAGCACGTACTGGGCGATTCACACGACCCGGCGACGACGATCAGCCCGATGATTCACCCGACTCACCTGGCGCGCGTTGCAGGGTTCGTCGATCGTGCACGCGAGAACGGCGACACGATCCTGCGCGGTGGCCGTCGTAGTGAACTCGGCGGTGATGACGGGTTGTGGTACGAGCCAACGCTGATCGAGCCGAAATCGAACGACAGCGAAGTCGTGCAGAACGAGGTGTTCGGGCCCGTGCTGACATTCCAAACCTTTACCGACGAGGCCGATGCGGTGCGGCTGGCGAACTCGACTCCGTACGGCTTGTCGGCGATCGTGTATACGTCGTCGCAAGCGCGCGCCGAGCGCATGGGTCGCGCGATTCGGGCCGGAACAATCTGGACCAACTGTTTCCTCGTACGCGATCTCACCGCTCCGTTCGGCGGCATCGGTATCAGTGGAATCGGCCGCGAGGGTGGCGACTTCGCGCTCGATTTCTACAGCGATCTGAAGATGTTCCAGGTCAAAGAGGGCACCACTAACTAGACCATTCCCGACTTGGGCGGGCGGGCGGTGGTTCACTAGTTATGTGACAACGTTGTTGGGCACACCGTGAGCGGACTCGGCGCCCGCGTCGCGCTCATCGTCGGCTCGCTCGCCGCAGCGGGGGGTGGTTGGGCGGCTGCCGGACAGCTGCATGACGACGAGACGCAGTCGGGAACAGCTCTCGGCGCAATACCTATCTACGACTGTCCCGTGCCGGGAGGTGTTGCGATCGGCGCCGTCAACGTCGGCGACGAGCTGCAGTTGATCGGCGTCACTGACGATCGGTGGGCTGTCATTCGTCATCCCGATGACCCCGACCGACCCGCGTGGCTGCCACTCGCATTGGTAGCGACCGATGCCAACGCGGGCGACCTTCCGCAGTTGACTTGCGGCGACGCAGCCAACGTGACCGAGACGACCATCGCGGTTGCGACGACCAGCACGTCGCCCGTGACGACGAGCAGTAGCTCGACAACGACAACCTCCACTACGACGACAACGACGACCTTGATCTCGACAACTTCGACGGTGTCGAGTGACGTCACACCCCCAACGGTCACGGTCACGGCCAACCGCCCCTACCTCTACGTGCCTCCCGTCAATTCAACACCAGCATGCGTTGGCCAAGACGTACTCGAGGTCACGGTTGTGGTTGCCGATTCGACGCTGCCGCTCACCATCCGTTCGATCGAGGCGACGTGGACCGGTCCATCGGGCCCGGGATCGGCGAACCTGACGCCGATCGGCGGTAATCGCTTCTCACTGCAGGTCACCTCCAACGGTCCAAGCAGTGGTGAACTGCCAGTCACTATCACTGCCACCGGATCTGACGGAGCGGGAAACATCGGCGCCGGCCAACTCGTGGTGCAACTACGCAAAGCCTCCAGCTTCGGGTGCGGCTGATGAACCGCTCGCGCCTTCCGCTACCTCTAGTTGTTGGTGCGCCGTTGCTGTTGCTGCTCGGAGGTGGTGCAGTCGGCTGGTTCACCGCCGATGGTGAAGACGGCACTCCGCTGAGCGACACGGCCCAAACGTTGCCCACATCGTTCGACGAGCTAGCTCCACTTCACCCGTTGCACGGCGCACCGACACCGCTCGACACGGACGAGTCAATGGTTATTGGTGCAAGCGCGTATTTCAACGCGGCGGGAATCGACGTGTCCGGGGGTAACCGGTTGGAGATTCCGCTGACCGCAGGGGCACCGGCCGTCGCTGTCGACTCAGCGACTCTCCAGCCCGCGCCCGCAGTCGTCTCGAGCCCGATCGTCCCGCGGGATGCAGTTGCGATGGATGCGGACCTCGGAGTGTCACCGCCGACGCACTCTGCTGTCGTTCTGGAAACCGTGCTGGAAACCGTTCCGGAATCGGCGGATGCCGAACCAGCGACACCGGATCCGCTGCGCGTGTCGACACCCTTCGCCGCCGCAGGTGCGTTCGCGGCGTTATGCGACGAGGTGCAGGCGGGCAACGTTCCCGATGCGCTTGTGCCGCCTGCAGTGCGCCCGACGCTTGCCGTACTGGTGAACCAACCATCCACGATCGCCGTCAGTGGGACGTGGGCCGACGGAACAGCATTCGAGAAGACGACGATGGTGACGCTCGCCGCGCACGACGACGAGTGGCAACGTGTGTTCACCGAGACGGGTGAACAGCGAATGATCGTCGGATGCGTCAGCCTGCCGGTCGATCAGGTTCGTCCACACGTTGCAGGCGGTACGGCTCAACTGCGAGCGAGCGTGTTGGCGATCAGTGCGAACGGTCAGACAGAGTTGAACGCCACAATCAGCCTCGACGTGCCTGCCGAGACGACCGATCCATTCTTCGTCGATCATGTGACGATCACGGGTCGCGGCGAGCAACGCCGAATCGATGGCGTGCTATATCCGACGGTGCACGTGCACTATTCATTCCTGAGCGATGCGGTCGTACCCGTCGGAGCTCCGCTGCAACCGGGACAGATCCGAGTCTTCGCCGATCATGCATTCGTGGAGGGTGCCGACTGTGCCGGTTGGGCGGGCAATCAGCAGGGAGTCGACCGAACCCGTAGCGGCCGATTCTCGGTGACCAGCGAGAGGCGCAACGTGACAGCACCTGATCAAGCCGTCACCGTGGTCGACGGCGATGTTTATCTTGATCCGACACTTCCCGGTGGCTGGGAAGGTTCGTTCTGTGTTCGTTTGCTCGCGACCGATCTACAGGGCGATCAGCGCTATCCACTGGCCCTGCGCGGCGCACCCGTCCGGAGCCCGCGAACCGCTACCTACGACGTCGGAGTTCTGACCGATGACGATCACACGGCCGACGTGACGTGGACCGCGGCGAGCGGAGACGGTTGCACACCGACAACGCTGCTGAATGGAACAGGCGCGCAATGCGAGTTCAGCGCGCGCTGGGCGCCCGATGGGATCGTGGTGCGAGTAACAAACGAGGGCGGAGCCGTCGTGATTCGGGTTCCGGTGAACACGGCGTACTGCAACCCCGATGACCCATTGGATGTCGGCGGTGGGTGCACCACTGGACTCACCCAAACGTTCCGGGTTTCGATTGGAGCGATCATCCAAGTCGTGCGCAATGCGGCACCAGGGTCATTGTGGGACGACCCATCGAACGCGTGGATAGTCGGTTCCGTCACATAACAAGACAAGATCAAGAGGTTTCAGCCCACGTCGCAGTGGGCACCCTCTTGACTTACGACTTGGACACCGTAGTATTCCTTTTCCCAACGAAAGAAGGCTCGTTCTGAGCCATCGAGTAGGTCATCGCGTTCCACGGACTAGCGATGGATTGGTGCGCGATCCATTGACGGGATTGTCGACGTACGAGAACTTCTTCGAGCACGCGCAAACTGCGCTCAGCCAAGTCAGGGCGCTCGCCTCGTTGATCGCGATTTTCTCCATCGACGTTGATCATTTTCATTACGTCAACGAGGATTATGGCCATGACGGCGGCGACGCGGTGTTGCTCTCCGTCGCGGATCGGCTACGCACCTCGCTGCGTCAACACGACAACGACACCAGCACCGTGAGCACGATCTGCCGGGTCGGTGGTGACGAGTTCCTCGTGCTGTGTGAGGGTGTGCTCGACCCGGCCGCCGCCGCTGCCATCGCGACGGTTGTGCTCGATGCAATTGCGATGCCGATCACGCTCAGATCTGGGCAAGCCATGGTGACTGCCCGGATCGGGGTCGCGATGGCGGAGCGATATTCCGAAGCCCAGCAAATGATTGTCGAGGCTGAGACCGCGCAAGATCATGCACGGACCGTTGCAGGCGGCGGGCAACACTTCTTCACCGTCGAACTCCGCGAACCACGAGAGCAAGTGCAGTCTGATCTCGTCGAGGCGATGCGACACGCACTAGTCGCCGACGAGTTTCGCTTGGTTTATCAGCCGACAATCTCGCTGACGACCAATCGAATCGTCGGTGTCGAGGCGTTGCTCCGATGGGAGCGCCCGGGCATTGGCACGGTCATGCCGGCAGAATTCATTCCAGCCGCAGAGTCGAGCGGCGTCATCGTCCCGATCGGTGAGTGGGTTTTACGCGAGGCGTTTCGACAGGCTGCGATTTGGCATCAGCGCTATCCAAAGTCGCCAGTGCATGTTTCCATCAACGTGTCCGCTCGCCAGTTCCAAACGGGGTTGGTGCCAACCATTCGCGAACTTCTCATCGAAACTGGAATCGATGCCCACACCATCTGCCTCGAGGTGACCGAGACCACGATCATGAGCGACATCGAGGGAACCATCGGGATCCTCGACGAGCTGAAGGCACTCGGCTTCAAACTTTCGATCGACGATTTCGGAACCGGCTACTCGTCGCTCGAGTACCTGCACCGAATGCCGATCGACGAACTGAAGATCGACCGTTCCTTCGTCGCTGGACTCGGTGGCAGCACAGTCAGTGGCGCCATCGTTGCGTCCATTATCAGTCTTGCCCAAACGATGAACCAAGAGGTCGTGGCTGAGGGTGTCGAAACACGCGACCAACTGGAACGCATTCGCACGATGGGCTGCGATTTCGCGCAGGGCTACCTCATCTCCCATCCTGTTTCGTCCGTCGAGATCGGGAACTATCTGGTTGCGCACGCCACCGGACAGACCCTGATTGGTTTCAACCCGTCCGGGAGTGACGAGAAGTTCAAGCCATGGATTGCTGAATCCGTGCTGATTGTCGACGACGCAACCGACGTCAGAATGTTGGCGAGGATGTGTCTTGCCTCGGCCGGCTTCACTGTCACCGAGGCTGCTGCCGGTGCGACCGGACTGGCGATGGCACGCCAGCTCACACCCGATTGCATCCTGCTCGACGTGGGATTGCCGGACATGAGTGGCATGGATGTGTGCCGGGAGCTTCGGGAAGGTCTCACCACCAAGGAGTGCACCATCGTGATGCTGACCGGTCACGCCGACAGAGTCGACAAGGCCGACGCGTTCTTGGCTGGGGCCGACGACTACATCGTGAAACCGTTCACGCCGCGTGATCTCGCCGCGCGCGTTCGTTCTGCGGTGGATCGACGGCGCGCGATGTTCGAGACGGTTGGCCGTCATGTCGACACCGCACTACTAGAGATGCTGCGAACAGTCCGCGACCAGGATGGCGACGAAGACCTTGACTTCGACGACGACAACCTCTCAAGCAGGCAGATCGAAATCCTCCGGCGAATGCTTGGCGGTCAGCGAGTAAAGGATGTAGCTCAGGAGTTGTTCTTGAGCCAAAGCACCATACGTAACCATCTCAGCGCGATCTATCAAAGATTTGGTGTTCGCTCGCAGACCGAATTGCTCAAGATGTTACGCAAGCGTGCCGCGGAACAAGCGCAGTGACGCGACGAACGCTCAGCCGACAGATCCCAGCGACCCAAACCTCGAGCCAGCCGTGAAGTAACCGGTGACGTCGATGATGATGTGTGTCTGCAGCGACACGAAGACGTGCACCAACTGAGCATTGACAGCAGAGATGATGGCGAGGTTGGCACGGTCTTCGCCTCTTGAAACGCTGAGGTTGGACGTCGAGGGTGCCGTTGAAGGTGCCGTTGAAGGAAGAGTGGCATCAGTAATCGAAACGAAGCCTTGGCCGTGGCTGATGGTGCTGGTGATGTTGGCGACGAGAGTTGCCGGCTCAGCAATCCCAGCCGGGCCGGCAAGATCGAAGTTGCTGGTAGTGCCGGCGGCAAGTACCGGTCGGCTGGTCCGGCTGTCGAGCACGCGTCGCGGGGTCAACGGCACGAACAGACCGACAGCCGCGTCCGAGGCGTTGACATTCGTGAAGTATCCGACAACATCGATGATCACATCGAGATCCGTCGAGGCGAAGAGCTGGATCGATCCGTCAGCGCCGAGTGGCACGATCGCGAGGTTCGCGGCTGCGTCACCGATGGCCGTCAGGTTGACATTCGATGTCGCCGGTTGCGGGATACCGCTCGCCCATGCCGTCACGTAACCCCCGGGCACACCGTTGACCGCTGTCAGATTGACCATCACTGCACTTGCTTGAGTGACGGGCACCTGAGCGGTGTGTTGTGCGATGTTCACGATGGCGGTTTGGTTCGCGTGCAGCCGAGGTTGCGTAGGGTCCGTGCGGGTGTCGAGCAGTCGTTCCGGCGCGACATCGACAAAGCGACCATCGCGAGCCGACGTGCTCGGCTCGAAGTATCCGGAGATATCGATGATGAGATGTGTCGCGACCGAGACATGAATAGCAATCTGACCGGAGATGCCAATTGCGACCATCACCAAGTTGGCCCTGGTCTGTCCGGCGGCGCCGAGGTTGACGGTTGAGGTGCCACTGGGATCGAGGCCGGCCGGCCCGACGGAGACGAAGCCTGGCCCGCGGCTGTCGGTGGCTGTCACAGTCAAGGCAACCGCCGTTGCAGTTGTGCTGATGCCAGGAGCGCCCCAGAGTTGCAGCGTGATGTTGCCACCGGCGCACACCACTCCGTCACCATCGACACGGGTATCGAGCAGTCGTTGCGGCGGCATTGAGACGAACCGTGTGGTTGCTGTGGAGAGACTTGCGCCGCCAGTGACGAGTGGCGCCGTGCGACAAATCTCCGGCAGGGTGCCGAACGCCTCGATCAGGTACCGAAGCGACGGGTCGGGATGGCTGGTCTGAAGGATCAACAGCGAGCGCGACATGTTGTTGATGTCGACATAGTTCTGCCAGCCGCTCGCGGGCACCACGAGCAGTCGGTTGACGATGTACTGGTGCGAACCCGTGTCGTCGCTCAAATTGATCGGATCACCGGCGACAAGGAATGGCACCCGATTGAAGACCGAACCGTGACTCGTGCGATGCCCGGCCAGCCACACCGTGCCGGGCCCGCCGATCAAACCTGTGGTCAAGCCGGTATAGACAGCAACCCCGCCTTGTTGGTCGATGACACTCTGGCCACCGGGGCGAGCTGTGGCACTCAGACTGATTGTTGGCGCCGAGACAACGACGCAGCCAGCGCACGCCTGTGCCGACGCTGGGGTATCCGACGTGAGTACCAGAACAGAACCGGCGCTCGCGACAACTGAAACGGCGACGAACCTCGAGACAAGACGCAGCATCGCGACAATGCGGGGAAGGTGTGTGGCGGGCACCCAATGCTGTCGGCGCTTACGCGGTGCTGCCCGAGGGGCCAAAAGACCTTTGTTACTAGACGATCTGTCTTAAGAGTTGTGTGGCTCACACGCCGCGCTTGGTTAAACGAGATCCATACAACTGCCACACCACTCTCCTACGTTCGAAGCAACCAATACCGCGTGCGTGGTTGCGTTTCGGTCGTGAAGTAGCCAGTGACATCGATGATGATGTGGGTCTGGAGCGACACATAGACGTGAGTTAGTTCCGCGTCGCGTGCAGAGATAATGGCGAGATTGGCGCGCGTCTCGCCTCTTACTACGTTGAGATTGGAAGTCGACGGAGCCAAGCCGTCCGTGATTGCAACGAAACCACCACCGAGGCTCGCTGTACTCGTGAGGTTGGTCACGAGATTCACTGGACCAACAGTCCCCGCCGGGCCGACGAGATCAAAATCAGTTGTTGTGTTGGCACCGAGCGCGGGTTGACCTGCTCGCGTATCAAGAACGCGTCGCGGAGTGACGGGCACGAAGAATCCGATGCTTGTCTCGGGGGCGTTGTTGTTCGTGAAGTAACCGACGATGTCGATGATCACATCGAGATCGGTCGAGGCAAAGAGTTGGAAGGATCCGTCGGCCCCTAGCGGCACGATCGCGAGGTTGGCGGCAACGTCGCCGATCATCGAGACGTTGACGTTCGATGTCGCCGGTCGTGGCATGCCACTCGCCCATGCGGTCAGGTAACCCCCGGGAATACCATTCACGGTCGTCAGGTTGACCAGCAGAGCACCCACCTCAGCTGTAGGAAATTGCGCAAGACGGTCCGCGATCTTCACCGTGACCGTCTCACTGGAGTGCAAACGATGCTGGGTCGGGTCGGTCCGCGTGTCCAGAACTCGTTCCGGCGCAACGTCGACGAAGCGACCGTCATGCGCCGACGTGCTCGGTTCGAAGTAGCCGGACACATCGATGACGAGGTGTGTGGTCACCGAGACATGGATCGCGATCTGGCCTGAGAGCCCGATTGGTGCCATCACCAGGTTTGCTCGCGTTTCTCCAGCGCCATTGAGGTTGACAGTCGAGGTGCCACTGAGATCCACACCCGCCGGCCCGACCGATACGAAGCCAGCTCCCCGACTGTCGATTGCCGTCACCGTTAGTGCGACGGCCGTGGCGTTGGGGCTGATCCCGGGAAGGCCCGCGACCTGCAGTGAGATGTCCCCACCGCCGCACACCGCTCCGCCGCCATCTGCCCTCGTGTCGAGCAGCCGCTGCGCGGGGATCGGTACAAACCGTGTCGTCGCAGAGGACAGATTTGGGTCGCCGACCGCGACGGCGGTTGTGCGACAAACCTCAGGCGCAACACCGAAGGCCTCGATCAGATAACGCAGCGATGGGTCCGGATGGCTGGTCTGGATGATGAGCCGGACACGCGACATGTCGTGGATGTCGACCTGAGGTTGCCAGCCACGCGATGGCACCACGAGGAGACGGTTGACGATGTACTGATGCACACCCGACTCGTTGATCAGGCTGATAGGAGCACCCGGTGCGAGGAATGGAACCTGATTAAAGACCGAACCGTGGGTCGTGCGGTGACCGATGATCCACACGGTGCCCGGCCCACCGGGGCTACCCGTCGTCAACGGGGTGTACACCGCGACCCCGCCGGGTTGGTCAATAGTGGCTTGGCCGCCGGGTTGGGCCGTCACATTCAGATTGATCGTTGGTGCCGAAAGCACAACGCAGCCATCACAGGCCATCGCGGAAACCGGAGCGGGCGAACCGACCACAAACCCAGCGCTCACGGCCAAGAACGCGCCAATGAGGAACTGCGCGAAACGGTTCGACGATCGGCAAGATTTGGTCACGCCCTGGTTTTCGGCGCGTTAACTGTCTGGCCGAACAAGTGAGTTGTCTATTTGTTGTCAAGATCGTCTCTGTCGGTCGCAGCCTCTCGCAGACACCCTCTTCGTAGGATGCCGTGCATGTCTGCGCGTGTTACTCCCCCCGGTTTGCAGCTCAGCTGGGTGGAGGGCGAGGCACTTGCGTGGCAGCCGGGTCGCGGGGTGTACGGAGGCAACCTTCACCAAGAAGTCGCGCGCGTCGCTCGCCGACCCAGCATGGCGTACAGCACATCGACCCGTTTAGTGCCGATGAACGTCCCCGATGGTCGATTGAACGTGATGTGTCAACGCATCGATGCCGCCACGCTTGCATCACTCGGTCAGCTCGACGTGTTACGTGGCGAGGTCAGCGCGTCGGTGGCGTGGTTCGGAGCGGTTCACAACTACGCCGCCAACTTAGTAACGAGCGGGCGGGTGCTTCCGGTACTGACCAATATCGCCGAGTCGGCGTGGATCGCCGAGTGGCAGCCCCTGACCGCCGACGTCAACGCGGTGGCCGACGGTCTATTGGCAGCGATGCCACCGGCGGTCGCGGCCGCCGGGTCGGTCGACACGACGCATGTGTTGCACGTGCTCGTCGATCGGCTGTGCCGGCTGACGCTCGCCGCACGCGGTTGGCGCGCCGACCTGTCGGACACTCGTGCCTCCAACGCTCGAGCCCTGCGACTAGTGAGTCGAGCGCTCATCGCCGACGATGGTCACTTCGCGGTCGCCGCCGAACTGGCCGACGCTGTTGCGCACATCGCCACCGAGCTCTCGCTCGCTGGCCGTCGAGCCGAGGGCGAGCCACTCGTGCGCCTTCGTTTGCGCCTCGGTCTCCCCGACGAGGGGATCGAGTCGACGGCGTGGCCGTTAACGCTTGAGTTGGTCGACGCCGACGATCGCGGCGTGTGGTGCACGGCCGCCGATCTGGCGGCGGAAGCGCCAGCAGCACTCGCGCTTGCGCACGAGGCTCGCTTCTTGTCGAAGCTCCATCAATACGTCGCTGACATTCTGGTGGTGATTGCGGGGGCGGTCCCCGACCTGACCCCTTGGGTCGCCGCGCACGACAACGTCGACATCGAAACCGCGGCCGCCGCGCTCGAAGGCATCGACGCGCTCGCGGCCGTCGGCGTCGAGTTGATCGCGCCCGAGACGCTGACCCGTCGAAAACCAACAACCCGCGCGAGCGCTACACCCAACGACGGCAGTTCCCCAGGACGGTTTACCGCAACGGCTCTCGTGCAATGGCAGGCAACGCTCGACGACACTGCAGTATCCGACGAGGTGTTGCGACGCGCGGCAGAACAGGGAGCCAACCTGATTCAGATCGGCGGTCGCTGGGTGCAGATCGACCGCGCCGAGGCTCGCCGTGCGCTTGCCAACCTGGCGCACCATCGCGACGAACACAGCGAGATGACCGCGCTGCAGTTGCTGGCACTCGCCGCCGAGCTACAGCGCGAACTCGAGGCTGCAGGGATCGGTGTCCTTGAAGGTGCGTTTGAAACGCAAACAGCCGTCGAGGCAACCGGTTGGGCGCACGAGTTGCTGGCGGGCCTTCCCGATGAAGCGCTCGCCGATGGCGACGTTCCCAACGGGTTCACTGCCATCCTGCGCCCGTACCAATTGCGCGGCCTTGGCTGGCTGCAGTTTCTGCACCGCCTCGGACTTGGCGGCTGCCTTGCCGACGACATGGGGCTTGGTAAGACGCCAACCACGCTCGGGCACCTGGCCGGTCTGCCGGGTCCGCATCTGGTGGTGTGTCCCTTGTCGGTGGTGCGTAACTGGGAAGCCGAGACCGCTCGCTTTGCGCCGATGATGCGCGTGATGGTGCACCACGGCACTGGCCGCGCCGCCGACGCAACATTTGCCAACCGTGTCGCCGCCCACGACCTGATCATCACCACTTATCAGGTGGCCGCGCGCGATCTCGAAACGTTCCAACAGGTGCCGTGGGCGACGTTCGTGCTCGACGAGGCGCAAGCGGTCAAGAACCCCGATACGCGCACCGCGCGCGCAATGCGCGCGATCGGTGCCGGGCAACACATCGCCCTCACGGGCACTCCGATGGAGAATCGGCTCAGCGAACTGTGGTCGATCTTTCAGATCGTCGCGCCAGGGCTCCTTGGCAACGCCACGCAGTTCCGTAGGCAGTTCGCGGTTCCGATCGAACGCGAGCACGACCCGGCGGCAACCGCTGAATTACGTCGCCTCACGGGTCCGTTCTTGTTGCGCCGTACCAAGGCCGACAAGTCGCTCGTGCCCGACCTCCCCGACAAGGTCGAGCAGGTCGCGTGGGCACCACTGACTCGCGAACAGGCGCACCTCTATCAAGCGGTCGTCGATCAACTGTTGGCCGACGCGCAGGAGGCGACCGGGATGCGTCGGCGCGGCCTGGTTCTTGCCGCGCTCACACGTCTGAAGCAAATCTGCAACCACCCTGCTCATGCTCTCGGAGACGGCTCGAAGTTGGCTGGACGTTCTGGCAAGCTGCATCGCTTCGACGAACTGGTCACCGATCTGCTCGATGCCGGAGAACACGCATTGGTCTTCACCCAGTTCCGAGAAATGGGTCTGTTACTGCAGCAGCACTTGCATGAGCGGTTTGGTCAGTCTGTGCAGTTCCTGCACGGTGGAGTCAGCCGCGCCAACCGCGATCGAATGGTGACTTCTTTTCAAGATGGCACAGCCAAGGCGCCGTTGCTGCTGGTTTCGTTGAAGGCTGGAGGCACCGGCCTGAACCTCACTGCTGCGTCGCAGGTCGTGCACTACGACCGTTGGTGGAATCCAGCAGTCGAAGATCAAGCGACAGATCGAGCGTGGCGTATCGGTCAGCAGCGAACAGTGTTTGTGCACAAGTTGGTGTGCGAGGGAACGGTCGAGGAACGCATCGACGCGCTCATCGACGACAAACGGAAGTTGGCCGATGCAGTGGTTGGCACGACGGGCGAGAGTTGGCTCAGCGAGCTGAGCACCGACGCGTTGCGCGACCTCGTTGTGCTCGATCACTCGAAGGTGCGCGCCTGATGAGCATCGTCTTGTTGCCCGGTCAGTTCAGCGGCGATCCGCATCCAGTTGGTCGACTCGCCAGCACGCTGTTGTCGGTTGCGGTCGCCGGCATGGCCGACCCGCCACGATTTCGACGCGGCAAGCTGTATGTCGCCGAGGGTGCCGTGACACGTCTCGAACTCTCACCGGGTCAGCTGATCGCAACGGTCGTGGGCAGTCGCGACGAGCCGTACCAGGTGGTGGCAGCGGTGGGAATGGTGCCGCGTCCACCCGGCCCGATCGAATCGCTCCGCACGCAATTGACGCGTCTGACTCCCGAGGGTGGCGAGATGATCGTCAGCTGCACGTGCCCGGATTGGGACGATCCGTGCAAGCACGCTGTCGCCGCACTTCTTTCGTTCGCGGCCGAGTTGGTCGCGCGGCCGGAACTACTGCTCGAGTGGCGGTGTGCGGCATCGCCGGAGAGCGATAGCGCCGTCGAGCGCGCTTCCGTCGGGTCGCGTGCGCTGCGCGGCAGTGAGCGGCACTTGCGGTTGGCGCATTCGCGGTCGCGTGAACCAGAGCCGGCAGCCAACGACCCATGGGCCACAGACGAATGGCGGCAATTCCTGGGTGCGTTGCCGCTTCCGACACCGCCGCCTATCGAACGCAAACAAGTACCGGTGCGGCGGTCGATGCTTGGCACCATCGACCTCGGCAGCTGGGTGCAATCGGCGCTCGACGAACTCGTGAAATGATGCGGTCATGCTCGACCATCTAGGAATCCAGTGTGCCGATCTCGCCGCCAGCACCACGTTCTACGACGCGGTACTCGCACCGCTGGGCGCGCAGCGGATCATGGACTTTGGTGTTGCCATCGGTTACGGCATCCCTCCAAAGCCCGACTTCTGGATCGGGAAGTTCGACTCCGGCGAGGGCTTCAGAGAATCGCATATTGCGTTTGAAGCCAAGGATCGTGCAACGGTGCGCGCGTTCCAGAGCGCTGCAGTAGCGGCTGGTGCAGAGGTCTTACACGAAGCGCGGCTGTGGCCCGAGTATCACCCGACGTATTACGGAGCGTTTGTACGCGATCCCGACGGCAACAACGTCGAAGCTGTGTGCCACACACCAGACTCTTAAGGGCGCCTCGGCTCGCGACTGGACAGCGCGAGCACGTTTCCTTCGGTGTCGTGGAAGAACGCCATCCGCTCGTCCTCTCCCACCGGCCCAAAGGTGCCCTCGGCGTCGGTGAAGATGGTGTGCGGCCCTTCGATAAAGCTCACTCCGCGCTCGGTGAGCTCGCGCCACGCGTTGTCGAGGTCTGAGACGCCGAAGTAGAGAACCGAGCTTCCTCCATTGCCAACACGCTTTTCGAGAAGTAGGCGCGTGCCATCCAGATCGAAGAACGAGAGATCGCCGAACCTGGCGATGAGTTTGAGACCGAGAACGTCGCGGTAAAAGGCGATTGCACGGTCGAGATCGTCGGCGGGCTGGCTCACCTGGCGTAGTTGTCCGCGAAGGCTGCTCATGTCTTGCGCTGTACTCCGAATACGGTGACGTCCTGATTCAGCGGCACCAAGTCGCGACGTGGCGCGCGGCGTGCGGCTTCGGCGATCGCGTTCGCGGCCACGGTGCGCAACTTATCGTTCTCGGCGCCAAGGCGTTCGACCTCGAGCTCGAGCGCCATCACACGCCGGATGCCCTCCAGATTCATTCCTTCGGCAGCGAGTTCGCTGATGCGGTGCAACCGCGCAATGTCGACATCGCTGTAGCGCCGATTACCACCTTGCGTTCGTGCCGGCTGCACAAGACCCCGGCGCTCGTAGATGCGCAATGTTTGCGGGTGCATGCCGGCCAATTCGGCAGCGACGGAAATGACGTATACGGCGTGCTCTTGTGATCGCATCGATCAGTCCTTCGTTCCCTTCCCACTTGTAACGGTACTCGCCGTCACGAATGCCTCGAGGGCTACACGCTGCTCGTCGGTGAGGTGCGTGGGAACGTGCACGTCAACAGTCACGATCAGGTCGCCGGCACCCTTGGCCGTTGCCAGTCCCTTGCCCTTGACACGGTGGCGACTCCCCGACTGTGTGCCGGGTCGCAGCCGCAGCTTCACCGTCGGGCCGTCGAGCGTCGGCACGTCGATGTCGCCGCCCAGGGCCGCCTGCGGGAAAGTGACCGGTACATGCACTGTCAGGTGATTGCCGTCGCGCGCAAACAATGGGTGTGGCATGACATTGCATTCGACGATCAGATCGCCGGCGGGGCCACCATTGCGACCGGGACCACCACGACCCTTCAGTCGAATGCGCTGACCATCGGCTACGCCGGCAGGAATGCGAGCCTGCACGTCGCGCGGGCGGCGCTCGACGCCGGATCCGCTGCACGTTGGGCAGCGTTCTTCGATGATCACTCCCGCTCCGCCACAGACGCGGCATGTCGACGACAGCGAGAACAGACCTTGATTGTCGTTGACGACTCCGCGGCCACCACACTGCGAGCACACCTTTGGTTGTGTACCCGGCTTGGCACCGCTGCCGCCGCACGTCGAGCACTGCGTGTCGCTGGTGAGGTGCAACGTCGTGGTCAGTCCCTTCGCCGCGTCGACGAAGTCCAGCGTCAGGGTTGCTTCAACGTCGGCTCCCCGTTGTGGACCGGCTGCCGACGATGCTCCGCCACCGCGGCGACGACTGTTGAACACTTGACCGAAGATGTCACCGAACCCGTCGGTACCGACGTTGAAGTTGAATCCGCCAGGCGCGCCACCTGGGCGACCGAAGTCGGCGGGACCGAGGCTGCGTATCTCGTCGTATTCCTTGCGCTTGGCTTCGTCGCCCAGGACGTCGTACGCGGCGCTGACTTCCTTGAAACGGTCCTCAGCCTTGGCATCACCGGGATGCGCGTCGGGATGACTTTCACGGGCGAGCTTGCGGTACGCCTTCGTGATCGTCTTCGCGTCGGCCGTGTCTTTTACGCCGAGGATCTTGTAGTAGTCCTTTTCGTACCACTCGCGCTGAGCGGCCATGGGCGATCAGCCCCGCACTTTCACCATGGCGGGGCGCAACACGCGTCCGTTCCACATGTAGCCGCTACGCAGCACTTCCGTCACGATCGGCCCGCGAGCATCATCATTCCCTTCAACGGCAGCCTCGTGCTCAACTGCCTCGGCGAGAGCGGGATCGAACGGCTTCTCGTGGAGGTTCATCGCCTCCAGGCCGAGCTTGCGCAATTCGCCGAGCAGGCTATTGAAGATCGGCTCCACTTCCGCCGGGTGCTGGAGGAACGCTGCTTCGCACGCGTCGAGCACCGGCAGCAGCGCTTCAGCGATCCTGCCTGTGGCGCGCTGCACCTCATCGGCCAATTGTGTCCCGACGCGTTTGCGGTAGTTGTCGAAGTCGGCCTGCAGTCGGAGCGTGATGTCCTTGTAGGAGTCACGCTCTGATTGCAGCTTCGCTAAGTCGTTAACTACACGGTCGTCTTCGACAGCTACTTCGGCCTCGGTTACAGCGATTTCGTCAACGGCTGCTTCGTCTGCTTCCGCTTCGTCTGCTTCGTCGGTCATCAGGGGCCTCAGACTGCGTGCGGCTGATCGTCGTCGACGATCTCGGCGTCGATGATCTCGTCATCGCCGCCGCCGCCTGCCGTTCCACTACCGGTGCCTCCCGATGCCGCGGAGGTACCGGCCGCGTTGTCGGCGGCAGCTTTCTCGTACAGCTTCTGGCTGAACGCTTGGCTCGCCTGCATCAGGTCCTCGTGTGCCTTGCGGATCGCGTCGAAGTCGGTGCCGTTGAGTGCGGTCTTCAACTCGGCCAGCGGGCCCTCGACGGTCGCCTTGTCGGCGTCGTCAACCTTGTCGGCGTTCTCGCGCAGCACCTTCTCCATCTGATACACGAGCGAGTCGGCGTTGTTACGAGTCTCGGCCTCAGCGCGACGCTGCTTGTCTTCCTCGGCGTGAGCCTCGGCGTCGCGTACCATCTGCTCGATGTCTTTCTTGTCGAGCGTGCTCTGACCGGTGATGGTCATGCTCTGTTCCTTGTTCGTCGCGCGGTCCTTGGCACTGACGTGCACGATGCCGTTGGCGTCGATGTCGAAGGTGACCTCGATCTGCGGAACGCCGCGTGGCGCGGGCGGCAGATCGACGAGCTGGAACTTGCCCAGTGTCTTGTTGTAGGCGCCCATCTCGCGCTCACCCTGCAGCACATGAATTTCAACGCTGGGCTGCATGTCATCGGCGGTGGTGAACACCTCGGTGCGCTTGGTGGGGATCGTGGTATTGCGCTCGATCAGCTTCGTCATCACGCCACCCTTGGTTTCGATGCCAAGGCTGAGGGGTGTGACGTCGAGCAGAAGGATGTCCTTCACGTCGCCGCGCAGAACACCGGCCTGCACAGCAGCGCCGATGGCGACCACTTCGTCGGGGTTGACGGTCTTGTTCGGCTCCTTGCCGGTCAGTGACTGCACCAGATCGGTGACGGCCGGCATGCGGGTCGAACCGCCGACCAGGATGACGTGATTCAGATCACCCTTACTGATGCCCGCATCCTTCAATGCCTGCTCGAACGGAATGCGGCAACGCTCGATGAGATCGGCCGTCATTTCCTGGAACTTGGCGCGGGTGAGCGATTCGTCGAGGTGCAACGGACCATCGGCCGTCGCGGTGATGAACGGCAGGTTGATCTGCGTCTGCTGAACCTGACTGAGCTCGATCTTGGCCTTCTCGGCGGCTTCCTTCAGGCGCTGAGTGGCCATACGGTCGGCACTGAGATCGACGCCGTGGGCAGCCTTGAACTGGCCGACCAGCCAATCGATGATGCGCTGATCCCAATCGTCGCCGCCCAGCTTGGTGTCGCCGTGGGTGCTCTTGACTTCGAACACGCCTTCGCCGATTTCGAGGACGCTGACGTCGAACGTGCCGCCACCGAGGTCGAACACCAGCACCCTCTCGTCTTCTGCGCTCTTGTCGAGGCCGTAGGCCAGTGCCGCTGCGGTCGGTTCGTTGATGATGCGCAACACTTCGAGGCCGGCGATCTGGCCGGCTTCCTTAGTGGCGGTGCGCTGAGCGTCGTCGAAGTAGGCGGGCACGGTGATGACGGCCTGCGTGATGGTGTAGCCCAAGTAGGCCTCGGCGTCGCGCTTCAACTTCATCAGGATGCGAGCGCTGATCTCTTGCGCGGTATAGCGCTTGCCGTCGACGTCGTCGCTCTTCCAGTTTTCGCCCATATGGCGCTTGATGCTGCGGAAGGTGCGATCGGGGTTGGTGATCGCCTGCCGCTTGGCGACTTCGCCGACCAGCACTTCGCCGGCCTTACTAAAGGCGACGACCGATGGGGTGGTGCGGGCGCCCTCAGAGTTGGGGATGACCACGGTGTCACCCGCCTCGTAGACGGCAACGACGGAGTTAGTGGTGCCTAGGTCGATTCCGACTGCCTTGGCCATGGTGTGAAGCTCCCTTTTTCCTTGAGATGTTGAGCGATGTACACGCAAGCCTATGGTGCCCACGGACGGCCAACAACCAAACCAACAGAAAACTTGAGTCGGATTGACTCACGTTTTAGCCAAACCCCCGTCTACCAGTCGAGGATGACCTTGCCGCACTCGCCTTTTTCGACGATGGCGAACGCTTCCTCGAATTTGTCAGCGGGGAGGCGGTGGGTCACAATGCCGGCGACGTCGAGGCCGCTCTGCAGCATCGCCGCCATCTTGTACCAGGTCTCGAAGATCCGCCGGCCGTAGATGCCCTGGATCTCGAGCCCCTTGAAGATCACGTCGTTGACGTCGAGCGTCATCGGCCCGGCCGGGATACCCAGCACGGCGATGCGTCCGCCGTGGTTCATGGCATCCAGCATCTGATTGAAGGCACTTTCGGCACCTGACATCTCCAGGCCGACATCGAACCCTTCAGTCATTCCCAGTTCCGCCATCACCGGTGCGAGTTGCTCGCTGCGCACGTCGACCACACGACTCGCCCCATGCGTCGTGGCCATAGCTAGTCGATACGGGTTGATGTCGGTCACCACCACATGGCGAGCACCAACGTGGCGAACGATGGCCGCGGCCAGCACGCCGATCGGGCCGGCGCCGGTGATCAATACGTCTTCGCCGACCACGTCGAATCGCAGCGCCGTATGGGTGGCGTTGCCCAGTGGATCGAGCACGGCCGCCACGTCGTCGCTGATGTGCGGCGGCACAACGAAAACGTTCTGCGCGGGAATGACAACGTATTCAGCAAACGCGCCTGGGCGCGTCACGCCGACGCCGGTGTGGTTGTGGCAGAACTCGCGGCGACCGCCCTTGCAGTTGCGACAATGGCCACATGTGATGTGGCCTTCGCCGGCGACGCGCTGGCCAACCTCGAGCCCCTTTACGCCCGCGCCGAGTGCGGCAATCTCGCCCATGAATTCGTGACCGACCACCATCGGCACGGGGATCGTTGCTTGCGCCCATGCGTCCCAGTGATGGATGTGCAGATCGGTGCCACAGATTGATGTCTTGCGCACCCGGATCAATACCTCGCCCTCACCCGCTGCCGGCTTGGGGACGTCTTCCATCCAGAGCCCTGGTTCCTTCTTCGCCTTCACCAGTGCCTTCACGGCACTACTCCCATTTCCTTGCCGACCTGTCTAAACGCGGCCACGGCCCGGTCGATGTCGTCGTCAGAGTGAATTGCCGACATTTGGGTGCGGATGCGTGCCTTGCCGTGTGGCACGACGGGATAACTGAACGACGTCACGAACACTCCGATGTCCAACAAACGCGAAGCCATTTCGCCGGCCACCTTGGCATCGCCGATCATCACCGGAATGATCGGATGGTCAGCGCCGGCCAGCGTGAAGCCAGCCGTGATCATTCCCAACCGAAACCGTTCCGAATTGCGGCGCAGTTTCCGTCGCAAGGCGACGCCCGCACCGGCGAGAGCGAGCGCCCGAATCGAGGTCGCAGCAATCGCGGGTGCGAGCGAGTTACTGAAGAGATACGGCCGCGACCGCTGCCGCAGCCAATCGATGATCTCCTTGGGACCACTGGTGTAGCCGCCGCTCGCTCCGCCAAGGGCCTTCCCCAAGGTGCCGGTGATGATGTCGACGCGCCCGGTCACGCCACAGTGTTCGGGCGTACCCCGACCATGCTCACCGACGAAACCAACAGCATGCGAGTCGACGACCATCACCATCGCGTCGTACTTCTCGGCGAGGTCACAGATTCCGGAAAGGTTGGCGATGACACCGTCCATCGAGAAGACCCCGTCGGTGGCGATCAACCGGTAGCGCGCCGAAGCAGCGTCACGCAGGCATTGCTCGAGTTGCGCCATGTCGTTGTTGTCGTAGCGCATGCGCTGCGCTTTGCTCAACCGAATGCCATCGATGATGGAGGCATGGTTGAGGCTGTCGGAGATCACGCAATCCTGTTCGTCGAGAATCGTCTCGAACAGGCCGCCGTTGGCGTCGAAACACGACGAGTAGAGAATCGTGTCGTCAGTTCCAAGGAAGCTGCTGAGAACGAATTCGAGGTCCTTGTGCGTTGTTTGCGTTCCGCAGATGAATCTCACGGAGGCCATGCCGTACCCGAATTCGTCGAGCGCATCGTGCGCTACCTCAAGCAGCTCGGGATGGTCGGCGAAGCCGAGGTAGTTGTTGGCGCATAGGTTGAGAACCGAGCTTCCATCGGCGAGGACAATGCTTGCCGATTGCCCCGTGGCAATGACTCGCTCAGTTTTGAACAGACCGTCATCGACAAGTCCAGCCGCACGTTGCGCGAGGTCGGGCAGCATTCCGGTGCGCATGCGCCCGACAATACGCAGTTTCCGTCCAACGGCTGTTGGTGTACGCTAGGTGTATGTCACGCACCAATGTCGATATTGACGACGAAGCTTGCGAACGAGTTATGCGCATGTACCAACTCGAGACCAAGCGCGATGCCATCAACCTGGCGTTACGAAAACTGGCCGTTGAACCAATGACCGTCGAAGAGCAGTTGGCCATGCAGGGGATATGGGCGGACCGTCCCGACGAGGACTTCAATCACCCCGACGGCATGATTCGCGATACACGTGCTGGTCGCTGACACCTCGGCTTGGATCGAATACCTGCGTGCTACCGGTTCGCCGGTGCACCTCGCCCTGCGCGCAAACGTCGCTGCCGGTGCAGTGACGCTGCCCGAACCGGTGAAGGCGGAACTCCTGGTTGGTGCCCGCTCCAACGTTGAACTCGGCGAACTACGCCGATTGCTCGACGGTCTAGAGATTGAGTTGATCCACCCGCGCGACGACTTCGACGCGGCCGTCGACATCCACCTGCGCTGTCGTACGGTAGGTCTGACACCGCGAGGACTCGTCGATTGTTTGATCGCCGCCATGACTCAGCGATGTGGCTTGCCGTTGCTGCACGCCGATAACGACCTCGC
>JANWKM010000032.1 GCA_025451395.1 Ilumatobacteraceae bacterium | reverse complement strand
GTCCCAAGTTGAACGAGCGCTCGTTTGTTGCGGGCGAGCGTGCTGGCACCAAGGCCAGCGGCAAATACATGCGCTTCTCGGCCAGCAAGGCACGCGTCGTGCTCGACCTGATTCGCGGCCTTCCGGTACGCAGCGCCGACGAGGTGTTGCAGTTCACCGACCGCGAAGCAGCAGCCGTCGTGCGCAAGGTGCTCGCCTCGGCTCTTGCCAACGCGCAACACAACGATGAGCAGGATCCCGAAGAGTTGTACGTCATCGCCTGCTACGCCGACGAGGGTCCGACGCTGAAGCGGTTCACCCCGCGTGCGCGCGGCCGCGCCGGTGCTATCAACAAGCGCACGTGCCACGTCACGGTTGTGGTCGCCCGTCTGAATGAGGAGCGCCTCGAGATCGTGCGCGCACGCGAGACTCGCCGTACAGCGCCGGGTCGCCGTCGCGGCACGGGTGGCACCACCGCCAGTCGCAAGGCGCGCGTCGAGCGCAGCCGTCAGCGCGCAGCCGCGCTGAAGTCCGGCGACGACGCCGAACTGATGGACGAGGCCGGCGTGTCCGACGACGAAACGACCGACGACGTAAGCAACGAGGAAGCCACCGAAACCAAGGCCGCCCCGGCGAAGAAGGCAGCTCCCGCGAAGGTGCCTGCTGCAAAGAAGACCGCCGCGAAGCCAGCGCCAAAGCCTGCCGAGGAGGACAAGTAATGGGTCAGAAAATCAACCCGTACGGCTTCCGCCTCGGCATCACCACCGACTGGAAGAGCCGTTGGTTCAGCGAGCGTGAGTACAAGGAATATCTCACCGAGGATTGGAAGATCCGTCGGGCGCTGATGACCAAGCTCGAGTCGGCTGCAGTGAGCCGCATCGAGATCGAGCGCACACGAGACAAGGTGCGCATCGACATTCACACCGCGCGTCCCGGCATCGTCATCGGTCGTCGTGGTGCGCAGGCCGACGAGTTGCGCGCGCTGCTCACCGAGATCACCGGTAACCCGAAGGTGCAGCTCAACATCGTCGAGATCAAGAGCCCCGAGCTCGACGCAGCGCTGATCGCGCAGGGCGTCGCCGACCAATTGGTCAACCGCATCGCGTTCCGCCGTGCGATGAAGCGCGCTGTGCAGAACGCACAGAAGGCTGGCGCGCTCGGTATTCGCGTGCAGTGCTCTGGCCGCCTCGGTGGCGCCGAGATGAGTCGCACCGAGTGGTACCGCGAAGGTCGCGTCCCGCTGCACACGCTGCGCGCCGACATCGACTACGGCATGCGCGAGGCCCGTACTTCCAGCGGCCGTGTTGGCGTGAAGGTGTGGATCTACCGCGGCGACATCGTGCCGTACAAGTCGCTCGGCGACGACAAGGCCATTCGCGAAGCAGCGATGGCGGTCGGCGAAGCGTCCGGCTTGGGCGATGGCCCGCGCAAGGTCGTTTCTTCTGCTGGTCGCCGCAAGGTCGACGACCTCGCCGACGAGTCATCGCCGCTCATCAAGGAAGCAGATCCCGAGTTGGAGAAGCTGCTCGATGAGGAAGAAGAAATCGCACGTCGCACACACGGCGCAGCGCAAGAAGCCCCGCACTTCCGTGGGGAGGACTGATCCATCATGTTGATGCCGCGCAAAGTTGCACACCGCAAGCACCACCGAGGCAAGACGACCGGCCTTTCCAAGGGCGGCAACGAGTTGGCCTTCGGTGAGTACGGCATTCAAGCGCTCGAGCCCGGTTGGTTGTCGGCCCGCCAGATCGAAGCTGCCCGTATCGCCATGACGCGCGCCATCAAGCGCGGCGGCAAGGTGTGGATCAACATCTTCCCCGACAAGCCGGTCACCAAGAAGCCGGCCGAAACGCGCATGGGTTCTGGCAAGGGCAACCCCGAGTTCTGGGTCGCAGTCGTCCGCCCGGGCCGCGTGATCTTCGAGTTGTCGTACCCGGACGAGGTCGTCGCGCGCAGTGCGATGGCGAAGGCAATCCAGAAGCTTCCGATCAAAGCACGCATCATCGATCGTCACGAGGTGTACTGACATGGCCCGTTCCAACACTGAACTGAAAGAACTCGGCCTCGCCGAACTGGTCGAAGAACTACGCGCTACCAAACAAGAGGCGCTCAACCTTCGATTCCGCAACGCCACCGGTCAGCTGGACAACAACGCCGAGCTGAAAACCGTGAAGCGACACATCGCCCGTATCAATACCCACATCCGTGCCCGCGAAATCGTGCTGGCAGAGGGAGGCCAATGATGGCCGACACCGATAATCCGAACGACAAAGAAGTACCTGATCGCAAGAACCGCAAGACGCGCGAAGGCCTCGTCGTGTCCAACAAGATGGACAAGACCGCCGTCGTCGCTGTGGTCGAGCGCGTGCGCCATGCCAAATACGGCAAGTTCATGATGCGCACCAAGAAGTTGTACGCACACGACGAGACCAACGACGTCAACATCGGCGATCGCGTATCCGTCATGGAGACGCGTCCGCTCAGCAAGAACAAGCGTTGGCGCGTTGTGGAAGTTCTGGAGCGTGCGAAGTGATTCAGCAAGAGTCTCGCCTCCGCGTTGCCGACAACAGTGGCGCCAAGGAAGTGCTGTGCATCAAGGTGCTCGGCGGCACTCGCCGTCGCTACGCCGGCATCGGCGACATTTTCGTCGCGTCCGTCAAAGACGCCATCCCTGGCGCGGGCGTGAAGAAGGGCGAAGTCGTCAAGTGCGTCGTCGTGCGCACCAAGAAAGAACGGCGCCGTCCAGATGGCAGCTACATCCGCTTCGACGAGAACGCTGCTGTCCTGATCAAGGACGATCTCACACCGCGTGGCACCCGCATCTTCGGGCCAGTCGGTCGTGAGCTTCGTGACAAGAAGTTCATGCGCATCGTGTCGCTAGCCCCGGAGGTGCTGTGACCATGAAGCTCAAGAAGGGTGACAACGTGCTGGTGATCTCCGGCAAAGACAAAGGCCAAGAGGGCGAAGTCGTGCAGGTGTTCCCTGCCGACAACAAGGTCATTGTCAACGGCATCAACACAGCCAAGAAGCACAGCAAGACCAGCAGGAACAACAAGCAGGGCGGCATCATCGATCGCGATATGCCCGTGCACGTCAGCAACCTGATGCTTGTGCATAAGGGCAAGCCGACGCGCGTTGGCTACAAGCTGAATTCCGATGGCACCAAGGTGCGCATCGCCAAGCGCAGCGGTGAGGTGATCTCATGAGTACTGCTGTTGCACCGCGCCTGAAGCAGAAGTATCAGAGCGAGGTTCGCGATGCATTGAAGACCGAGCTCGCGCTCAGCAATCCGATGCAAGTACCGACGCTCGAGAAGATCGTCATCAACATGGGTGTCGGCCGCGCGACTCAGCAGCCTTCGTTGCTGGAGGGCGCTGTCGCCGACCTCGCCAAGCTCAGCGGCCAGAAGCCGATCATCACCAAGGCCAAGGACAGCATCGCCGCCTTCAAGTTGCGCGAGGGCCAGTCGATCGGCTGCAAGGTCACACTGCGCGGCGATCGCATGTGGGAGTTCTTCGATCGCCTGATCTCGGTCGCCATTCCTCGTATTCGCGACTTCCGGGGGCTACCGGCACACAGCTGGGATGGTCGTGGCAACTACACGTTCGGTCTTAATGACCAGACCGTGTTCCCCGAAATCGATTACGACAAGATCGATGCCGCTCGCGGCATGGATATCACCATCGTGACCACCGCCGCGACCAACGAGCAGGGCAAAGCACTGCTCACGGCATTCGGCTTCCCGTTCAGACGGGGCGACGAGACAGGCGGTGCTCCTCCCAAAAAGCAGCGCGGTCCGCGCGGCAAAGGCGCAGCTTTCGCTGCGAAGAAGAAGTAGAGGCGGTAATGGCAAAGAAGTCGTTGATCAACAAGACAAACGCCACCCCCAAGTTCAAGGTGCGCGGCTATACACGCTGCCTCCGCTGTGGCCGTGCGCGTTCCGTGTTCCGCAAATTCGGCCTTTGCCGTGTGTGCTTTCGCGAGATGGCTCACGCCGGCGAGATCCCCGGCATTACCAAGGCGAGTTGGTGACGAAGACCCATGCTGACTGATCCCATTGCCGACATGCTCACCCGCATCCGCAACGCCCACACGGCGATGCACGACGAGGTGCGCATGCCTGCGTCCAAACAAAAGGTTGCTCTGGCCACCATCCTCGAGAAGGAGGGCTACATCGGCGGGTTCTCGCTGGCTCCAGCCACGAATGCTCCCGGCGACGTGCTCACGATCTCGATGAAATACTCGACCGATCGCAAGCGCACCATCTCTGGTGTACGCCGCATCTCCACACCCGGCCTGCGCATTTATCGCCGCTCGGGCACCGTGCCGCGCGTGCTCGGTGGCCTCGGTGTTGCCGTCCTATCCACCAGCCAGGGGCTGATGACCGACCGCGAAGCGCGCAAGCGCAAAGTGGGCGGCGAGATCCTCTGCTACGTGTGGTGAGAAAGAAGATTCGTCATGTCACGCATCGGTAATTCACCCATCACCGTCCCCGGCGGCGTCGATGTCACCATCGCCGATACCGAGGACGGTGCATCTGTGACCGTCAAGGGCCCTAAGGGAACTCTGTCGCGCACATTGCCAGGTGTGATCAAGATTCGGCGCGACGATGCCTCGCTGGTTTTCGACCGGCCCGACGACGAACGTGCGAGCCGTTCATTGCACGGCCTCAGTCGCACACTGATCAACAACATGGTTCTCGGCGTGACCGAAGGGTTCTCGAAGGAACTCGAAATCATCGGCGTCGGTTATCGCGCCGAGGCCGTGTCGCCGACGCAGTTGCGCATGGCACTCGGGTTCAGTCACCCAGTGGTGATGGCAGCTCCGCAGGGAATCACGTTCGAGGTCCCTAGCCAGACGCGCATCATCGTGCGCGGTATCGACAAGGAAATGGTCGGCCAGGTTGCCGCCAACATTCGCGGCAAGCGTAAACCAGAGCCGTACAAGGGCAAGGGTGTGCGTTACTTGGACGAGAAGGTTCTGCGCAAGGCCGGCAAGACCGGCAAGAAGTGAGCAAGGAGTCGTTATGAGCAACACCGCACAACAGCGCCGCACCGGCCGCATCGCGCGTCATCGCCGCGTACGCAAGAAGATCCATGGCACCGCGGCCCGTCCGCGCCTGGCCGTGTTCCGCTCGAACAAGCACTTGTCGCTGCAGTTGATCGACGATGATGCCGGCCGCACCCTGGTGTCGGCCAGCACCACCGAGTCGACGTTGCGCGGCGAAGGTGGCGGCGCAACGGTTGCCGCTGCTGGTCGCCTCGGTAAGGCGTTGGCCGATCGCGCCAAGGCTGCGGGTGTCACGCAAGTCGTCTTCGATCGCGGTGGATTCCTCTACCACGGTCGCATCGCTGCAGCAGCCGCTGCGGCCCGTGAAGCAGGTTTGGAGTTCTGATGGCTGCCCCCTCGAATTACGGAAATCGCACCGAAGAGCGTGCGCCTGATCCCAGCGGGCTGCGCGAGTCGCGCGTCGTCGCGATCAACCGCGTCGCCAAGGTCGTCAAGGGTGGTCGTCGGTTCTCGTTCACCGCGCTCGTCGTAGTCGGCGATGGCAACGGCCGCGTTGGGCTCGGATACGGCAAGGCGAAGGAAGTGCCACTCGCGATTCAGAAGGGCACCGAAGAGGCGAAGAAGAACCTGTTCGATGTTCCGCTGGCCGGCACCACGATCACGCACCCGATCATCGGCATCAACTCCGCCGGTCGCGTGCTGATGAAGCCTGCTGCGCCCGGTACTGGCGTGATCGCTGGCGGCGCCGCCCGCGTCATCCTCGAAGAGGCTGGCATTCACGACGTGCTGTGCAAGTCGCTCGGTTCGTCAAACGCAATCAACGTCGCACGCGCAACGATCAACGGCCTGCAGTCGCTGCAGCGTCCGGATGAAGTTGCTGCTCGCCGCGGCCTCGCCGCCGAGGACTTCGTGCCCAAGGGTGTGCTGCGCGCCTACAACGAGCGCAAGCAGCAGATCGCATCTTCTGGAGGTCATCGTCCATGAGTGCCGCTAAGCCAGCAGCCAAGCCAGCAGCGAAGTCGGCCGGTAAGGGCACCGTCACGGTGCGCCAAACACGTTCGGCAATCGGGAACAAGCCCAAGACCCGCGGAACTCTGCGCGCCCTCGGTCTGCGCAAGATCGGCGACATCAACGTGCTGCCTGATCGGCCCGAGATTCGCGGAATGATCGCTCGCGTTCCCCACCTCATCGAAGTTACGGAGAACTGAAATGCGCGTCGACCAACTAGTGCCCTCACCGGGTTCGAACAAATCAAAGAAGCGCGTCGGTCGCGGTATCGGTGGCAAGGGTGGCAAAACTGCCGGCGCCGGAACCAAGGGCCAGCAGGCGCGCGGCCGCGGCAAGGTTGCGCGCGGTTTCGAAGGTGGCCAGACCGGCCTCAAGATGCGCGTGCCGAAGCTGAAGGGTTTCAACAACCCCTTCCGCGTCGAGTACAGCCCGGTCAACCTCGATCAACTCGCAGCACTCGGTGCGTCGGTCGTGAACCCCGAGGTTCTTGTCGCTGCTGGTCTCGTGCGCAAAGCGACGTTCGTGAAGGTGCTCGCTCGTGGCGAGATCACCTCGGCTGTGCGGCTCACCGCGCACGCCGTTTCGAAGGCCGCGGAAGCAGCCATCACGGCCGCAGGCGGTAGCGTCACGCTGATACCGCTGCCCTTCAAGCAGGGTCGCCCACCAGTTAAGGGCAACCAGTTCACCAACCGCTGATACCCGCACTCGTAACCCACTGGGAGCTTGCTCGTGTTTTCTAACTTGAGGAACGTCTTCAGGGTGCCCGACCTGCGGAACAAGATTTTGTTCCTGCTGGCAATGGTTCTGCTCTATCGCCTCGGCGTCGCGATCCGCGTGCCGGGTATCGACCAAGACCAGGTGCGTCAGCTCAAGGCTTCGGCGAACTCGCAGGGAGCGCTCGGCTTCTTCAACCTGTTCAGCGGTGGTGCGTTCGCCAGCTTCAGCATTTTCGCGCTCGGCATCATGCCGTACATCACTGCCAGCATCATCATGCAGGTGCTCGGCGTGGTAATTCCCAAGCTCGAGAAACTGCAGCAGGAGGGAGCGGTCGGCCAGCGCAAGATCACGCAATACACGCGCTACTTGGCGATCGGTATCTCCACGCTGCAAGCGACGGCGCTGACGTTCATCTTCGGTAACGGCAACGGCAATGCGTTTTTCGGCGCGGCACAGCGTCTGCCCACCAACTTGAAACTGCTGCCCGATGGCATGTGGCCGCGCGGCTACCTCGTCATCATCACGCTCGTCGGTGGCACCGCGGTGCTGATGTGGCTGGGCGAGTTGATCAGCCAACGTGGCATCGGTAACGGCATGAGCATGGTGATCTTTGCGTCGGTCGTTAGCGGTCTGCCTTCCGGTTTCTACGCGGTATGGGTCGAGAAGAACGCGTTCATCTTTGCGATCCTGTTGGCGTTGTGCATCTTCATCATCTTCGCGGTGGTTCGCGTCGAACTCGCGCAACGGCGGATACCTGTGCAGTTCGCGAAACGCGTCGTCGGACGACGCATGTATGGTGGCCAGAGCACATACATTCCGTTGAAGGTCAACCAGAGCGGCGTTGTGCCGATCATCTTTGCCAGTTCGGTGCTGTTGTTGCCGGTGCTGTTGTCGAACCTGCTCGGTAGCACCGACGGCGGTTGGCGCTTCTGGGTGCAGCAGCATGTCGATCAGTACCTGGTTAACAGCAAGAACATCGTGTACATCACGCTGTTCGCGTTGATGATCGTTGCCTTCGCCTACTTCTACAACTCGATCGCGTTCGATCCGATTCGTCAGGCAGACCAGATTCGCCGTCAGGGCGGTTTCATCCCCGGTGTGCGTCCGGGTCCGCAGACTGAGGCGTACCTGGCCAAGGCCGTCAACCGCATCACGTTGCCCGGCGCGGTGTTCATCGCGGTCATTGCGATTCTGCCGTACCTGCTGCTGTGGGGCTTCGACGTGCAGAACTTCCCGTTCGCAGGCACCACCGTGTTGATCGCAGTCGGTGTGGCTTTGGAATTGATGCGACAGATCGACAGCCAGTTGATGCTGCGCAACTACGAGGGCTTCCTGAAGTGATCCTTGGCGCCCGGCTGATCCTGCTCGGTCGCCAAGGCGCAGGCAAGGGAACCCAATGCGTGCGGTTGTCTCGACAATTTGTCGTACCGCACATCAGCACCGGCGACATGTTGCGCGCGGCCGAGCGCGAGGGGAGCGAACTGGGCAGGATGTCCAAGCTGGTGATGGATGAGGGTGGCTTGGTCGGAGACGAGATCATGGTCGGCCTGATTCGCGAGCGCTTGTTGCAACCGGACGCGGTTGGTCGCGGTTACATTCTCGACGGTTTTCCGCGCACGGTGCCGCAGGCCGTCGCCCTCGACGAGATCACCGCCGACTTGCCGATCGATGTCGTGATCGATCTCGACGTACCGCGCGAGATGGTGCTGAACCGGCTGACGGCGCGGCGAGTGTGTCGTGACTGCGGTACCAACTACGTGTCGAGTGGAATCGAGAAGCTGCCGTGGATTTGTGAGGTGTGCGGTGGCGATGTCATGCGCCGCGACGACGACACACCGGAAGCGATCATGCACCGCCTCGATCTCTACGAAGAGCAGACGTCACCGCTCATCGACTTCTACCAATCGACCGAGCGGCTCACCATCATCGACGGAGTTGCCTCCGCCGACGAAGTGTCGCGTCGCATCACCGAAGCCGTCGCCGAAGCCCGCGCCAAGCGCTAGTCCGAGGGTTTCCTGCGGTGCGAGGGTTTCGTGCCGGAATTCCCGCATGTAAACCTCGGACAGCAGCAAACCCTCGGACCATTACTTCGTCGCTGCGCTGTTAACCACGACCGCTACTCCGTTGAGGATGGTGTGGCGCACCTTGCCCGTCAGTGCGCGGCCGGCAGATGGGGTGTTGCGACTCTTGCTCGCTAGCTGCGCGGGGACGACGGTCCACTTTTGGGTTGGGTCGAACACGGTGAGGTTCGCCGGCTCACCGACTTCGATTGGCCGGCCGTGGCGATCGGCGACACCGGCGATCGCTGCTGGCTTCCAGCTCAGTGCGGCAACGATGTCGAACAGCGGCATGTCGAGTTCGCTGATCGACAGCGCCAACGCGGTCTCGAGTCCGAGCATCCCGGGCGGAGCTTCGTCGAGCGGCACCTCCTTCGTGTGCGGCGCGTGCGGTGCGTGATCGGTGGCGATCGCGTCGATGGTTCCGTCGGCGAGGCCAGCCTTGATCGCGTCGATGTCGGCGCGGGTGCGTAGCGGTGGATTGACCTTGAACACCGGGTCGTAGCCGTTGAGCTGCTCGTCGCTGAGCGTGAAGTGGTGCGGCGCCGCTTCGGCGGTTATGTTCAGTCCCTCCGCCTTTGCCGCCCGCACCATCTCAACACTGCGCGCGGTGCTGAGGTGCAAGAAGTGCATCGGCACGCCGGTCAGGCGCACCAGTTCGATGTCGCGCATCACCATCAACTCCTCGGCGATCGCCGGCCAGCCGGGTAGGCCGAGGCGACTGCAGCACGCACCCTCGTGCATCACCGCGCCCTTGGTGAGCGCGGCCACCTCGCAATGTTGCGCGAGCACGATTCCCAGCGGCCCCGCGTATTCGAGTGCTCGCCGCATCAATTGCGGATCTTGCACACCGTTGCCGTCGTCGGTGAACACGTGCACGCCCGCGGCAGCAAGCTCCGCGAACGGAGCCAACTGTGTGCCCGCGCGGTCGACGGTGATGCACCCGGATGGCAACACCTCGCACAGGCCGGCCTTGCGTCCCTGCGCGCGCACGAATTCGATGACCGACCCCGTGTCGTGCGCCGGGTCGGTGTTCGGCATCGCGACCACGGCCGTGAATCCACCGAGGGCGGCGGCGCGACTGCCGGTCTCGATCGGCTCGGCTTCCTCTTTGCCCGGTTCGCGCAGGTGCACGTGCAGATCGACGAAGCCCGGCGACACGACGCATCCGGTCGCATCGAGCGCCGTGTCGCCGTGCAGACCGTCGCCCAACTTCTCACCAACGGCAATGATGCGACCCGATTCGATGGCCACATCGCCGGTGCGCTCGCCGGTCTGATCGAGCAACATCCCGCCGCGAATCACAACGCGACTCATGGTGCCTCCGACAGATCGGCACCGGAACCGAGTAACCAGAACAGCACCGCCATGCGAACTGCAACGCCGTTGGTCACCTGATTGAGAATCACCGAACCGGGAAGTTCGCCCGGATCGGCCACCATCTCGACACCGCGGTTCATCGGACCCGGATGCATAACCAACGCGTGGGGTGCCAAACGTGCGGCGCGCGCCTCGGTCAGCCCGTACAGCAGCGAGTATTCGTGGAGCGACGGCAGCAACGCTTCCTCCATGCGCTCGCGCTGCACACGTAGCAGATAGATCACGTCGAGTTCGGGCAGCAGCGCGTCGAGGTCGTGGCTGATCTCCACCGGCCATCCCTCCAGCGAAGGCGGCAGCAACGTTGGGGGAGCGACGAGCGTGACGTGGGCACCGAGTGCTGCGAACGCCTGCACGTTGCTGCGCGCGACACGGCTGTGGCGAATGTCGCCGACGATCGCAATTCGCAATCCGTCGAAACCGTCGCGGCGATTTAGCCCGGTGCGGATCGTGTAGCAATCGAGCAGCGCTTGCGTGGGGTGCTGGTGCCATCCATCGCCGGCATTGATGATGCTGGCGTTGGTCCAGCGCGTGATCATCTCGGGCGCGCCGCTGCTGCGATGGCGGACCACGAACGCATCGACGCCCATCGCGGCAATTGTTTCGATCGTGTCACGCAGGCTCTCGCCCTTGCTAACGCTGCTGGAGGAGACAGCGAAGTTCATCGTGTCGGCGCTCAGCCGTTTGGCGGCCGTGTCGAAGCTGGTGCGCGTGCGGGTGGAATCCTCGAAGAACAGGCTGACGACGTTCTTGCCGCGCAGCGCGGGCACCTTCGGAATCGGTCGGCCACTGATCTCGACCATGTGATCGGTCAGTTCGAGCAGTCGGTGAATGTCGTCGGCAGAGAGGTCGGCGATCGACAGCAGATGCTTCATCGAATCGTCACTCCATCGGCGGTCGCCACGACCAACTCGTCACGACTGGTCGGCAGGTTCTTGCCCACGAAATCGGGTCGGATCGGCAGCTCGCGGTGTCCGCGATCGACCAGCACCGCCAACTGCACGGCACTCGGTCGGCCGTAGTCGTTCAACGCTTCCAGTGCCGCGCGCACCGTGCGGCCGGTGAACAACACATCGTCGACCAGCACGATGGTGCGCCCATCGAGTGAACCGGCGATGTCGGTGACGCTGGCCGGCACGATCGGTCGAATACCGACGTCGTCGCGGTGGAAGCTGACATCGAGCGAGCCGAGTGGAACGTCGTGTTGTGGATCGATCGCCGACAAGATGCCAGCAAGCGCCTGCGCCACCCACACACCGCCGCGCTGCAAGCCGAGAATCGCAAGCCCCTCGATGCCCTGGTTGCGCTCCACAATCTCGTGGGCGATGCGGGTCAGCGCCCGCCGCACATCGTCGGCGCTGAGCACGGTGCGCACGTGCGACTCGTCGCGTGTTGACATTTGTCCTCTTCACGTATGAGCCTCACAGGACTCATTTCACGTGTCGCCGAATGGTAGCGGGGCTTTCGCGGTGCCCTTCACAGCGGGTTACGCTCGGCACCCTATGGACCAAGACGCATGGATCAAGCTCGCCAACCAAATCGGCCCGGCCTTCGCTAAGGGTGCCGCCGAACGCGATGCCGCCGACGCTTTCGTCGGCGAGCACTACGCGGTGCTGAGGTCGAAAGGCGTGATCGCGGCGCAGGTACCCACCGACCTCGGCGGCGGGGGCGCGACACACTCGACCATGGGCGAAATGTTGCGAATTTTCGCCCATCACGACCCGTCGACGGCTCTCGCCCTGTCGATGCATCAGCATCTCGTGTCCGCGCAGGTGTTCAATCACGCGCACGGCCGACCGGCGCCAGTGCTGCCGCGAGTGGCGAAAGAGAATTTGGTGCTGGTCAGCACCGGCGCGCGCGATTGGCTCGACTCGAACGGAACCGTTCGGCCGACGAATGAAGGTTTCCGTGTGTCGGCCAAGAAGGCATTTGCGAGCGGTAGCCCACAGGGCGACATCCTCGTCACCAGCGCTCCGTACGAAGACCCCGATGCCGGCTGGCAGGTCTTGCATTTCGCGGTGTCGATGAAAGCCGACGGTGTCAGCATCGGCGACGATTGGAAAGTGCACGGCATGCGGGCCACCGGCTCGCAAACCGTGACGCTCGACGACGTGCTCGTTCCGGAAGCGACGGTCGTGCTGCGCCGTCCGCGTGGCCCATTCCATGAGGTGTTCAATCTGGTAGTCGGTGCGGCACTGCCACTGATCTCGGCTGTCTATCTAGGTGTTGCCGAGAGTGCGGCCGAGATCGCGACGAAGATCGCGAAGTCGAACGCAGCCGCCAACGATGTCCAGTGGGCGATGGGTGAAATGCGCAGCAGTCTCGTTTTGACGCAGACCCTCTACGCGCAGATGATGCGCTTGGTCAACGACCTCGATTTCGTCCCGTCACTGGCGATCAGCGATGAAATCCTGATCCTGAAGAGCGCGGCCGTCGATGCGGCGCGCATCACGGTCGAACGAGCGATGGAGGCGGTCGGCGGCCGGGGTTTCTACCGCGCGACCGGTCTTGAACAGCTGTTGCGCGATGTCAGGGCATTCCACTACCACCCGATGCCGGCCAAGCAACAAGTTCGCTTCACGGGTCGACTCGCGCTCGGCCTCGACCCGATCGACTGACGCATCGGCATCGGGCTTCTCTTCGCGTTGGTCGGCTCGTTGGCCGGCATGGCGCTGCATGAAGTAGTCGACTGGGTTTCGCCGTTGGTCGTCGCCGTTCTGTTCGGCGCCGTCGCAGCCAACGTCGGCCTTGTCCGCCTACCGATGCGGCCAGGACTGAAGTGGAGCGCCCGTCACGTTCTGCGGGCGGGCATCGTGCTGGTTGGTCTCCGGCTGTCGTTGCGCGAGGTCGCGCATCTCGGACCACGCGCGCTCGCGGCCGTAGTCGTGGTTGTCGTCGCTACGTTTTTTGGAACGCAATGGCTCGGTAAACGATTGGGATTGTCGCCCGGTCTGTCGCTGCTGGTGGCGACCGGTTTCTCGATCTGCGGTGCCTCTGCGATCGCAGCGACCGAGCCATTCGCCGACGCGACCGAGGAAGAGGTGGCATACGCAATCGCTCTCGTCACCATGTGCGGGTCGCTCGCCATCGCGGTGCTACCCGCGACGGCGTCGCTGATGAACCTGAGCGATGCGCACTTCGGCGCCTGGGTGGGCGCGTCGGTGCACGATGTCGGACAAGTAGTGGCCGCCGCCAGTACGCGCAACGCAGTCGCGTTGAAATCCGCCGTTGTCGTCAAACTGACGCGCGTGGCGTTGCTGGCACCGCTGCTCGCCGGAGTTGCATTCGCTTACAGGCGGCGCCGTGCCAGCGACGCACACGTTGCAGCTGCCGACTTCGACGCGAAGCCGGCGCCGCTTCCGCCAGCGCTGCCGTTGTTCGTTGCACTGTTCCTTGTTGCGGCAGCGGTGCGCACCATCGGGTTCATCCCCGATCTGTGGCTGGCGCGAATCAAGAATCTGGAGACGCTACTGATGGGGATGGGGCTGGTCGGTCTCGGCGCGGGCGTCTCACTCGCCAAGCTGCGCGCCGTCGGCCGTCGCCCACTCGTGCTCGGACTGCTCAGCTGGGTGCTCGTCGCGGCGGTGTCGTTGGCCGCGGTTCACGTCGCGGCATAGACGTCGACGAGGCGTCCCGCCTCGAGCCGCAGCACCTGATCGGCGCGATCGAACGCGACGGCGCGGTGCGACACCGCGAGCACCGTCATCCCCGCGTCGGCGAGGTTGTGCCACAGCTGCAACTCGGTCTCGACATCGAGCGCGCTCGACAGGTCGTCGAGCACGACCAATTCCGGCGAGTGCACCAACGCGCGTGCTGTGGCGACTCGCTGGCGCTGCCCACCCGAGAGACGCAGCCCGCGAGGACCGATCAGTGTGTCGATGCCACTGGGCATCTCGTCGATGTCGCCCTGCACGGCTGCGAGGTCGAGCGCGACCTGAATGGCTGCGAGCGACGCATCACCCAACGCAACGTTCTCGCCGACGGAGTCGCTAATCAGCTGTGGCACCTGCGACAGGTAAGCGGCGTTCGGTGGTACGAGGAAGGCGGCGCGGTCGTCAATGATCGAGCCGTTCCACAACACCTCGCCCGCCAGTTCGGCGTTGATCGTCAGGCCGAGCAGCGCGCGCAGCAGCGTGCTCTTGCCGGAACCGATCGGTCCGGTCAGCACCGTGAAGCTTCCGCGGTGCATCGTGAACGACACGTCGCGCACGCCACCCCCGGTGGAATACAGCGCGTCGAGAGCGCGTATTTCGAGCTCCTCTAACGGCACGCGCTGGGGACGGACCGCGGGCAGACGCGGGCGCGGTTCGCTGCGACCAATCGGCAGATCCCGAGGGCGAACGGTGTTGCGCACGTCCCTGTTAGCGACCAGTCCGCGCATGCGCTCGAAGGCGACGCCAGCCTGCTTGCGGCGAGCGAGCACGCGCCCGACCATGCGCGGCAGGAAGCTGAGCCAGCCCAGGTAGGCGACGAACACGGCGAGCTTGCCGACATCGAACGCGCCGCTGGCCAAACCGCCAGCCGTCACCAGCAATACAAAGCCAAGCCCGACGTCGGCGGCACCCTGCGCGAACGCCTGCACGCCTTCGTCCAACACCCGGTCGCGCACCGCGGTGTGGCGACGCGCATCAACGAGCGTGCGCAAGTGAGCGAGCGTGGTGCCGCTTGCATCGTTGACCTTGATCGTCGTGGCCGCCGCCATCACATCGCCGAGGAAGCCGCTGACCGCGGAGGCGGCGGCGCGATCGGCCGTGCGGTAGCGCTTGATACGCGTATCGAGCGAGCGCGTCGCGAGAGCGACACCGGCTAGGGGTACGAGCAGAATCGCGGCCGCGCCAAGGTCGATGCTGCCCAGTACGAACGCGGCGAGGATCGTGAACACGAGGCCAGCGCTGATGTCGATATTTCCGTCGATGAACTGCGTCGCATCATCGACGTCGTCGCGGAAGTGTGTGATGGCTTCGCCCGCCGAACCGACCGGCTGGCCAGCCTCCGGGCCGCCGCTGGCGAGTTGTGCGGTCAGCATGTTGGCGCGCAGGAACGTTTGCATGTGCACCCACACCCGCGTCCAGATCAGTGCGCCCCAGTGGATGCACATCATCCGCAATGCGTCGCTGACCAGCGCCGCCACTGCATACCAGTACACCTGCGACTGATGGCCAGTTTCGAGCGCGTGAAAGCCGCGACCGAGCAGCCAGCCGGTCAGCACCGGGAAGGTGAAGAACATGACGAACAGCAACCAGCCGATCCAGAACGGACCGGGACGGTGTTGCGCGACGCGCCATCCCAACCGCCAGACACCAGGTTCGCGCTTCATGACTCGAGTGCCAGATCGAGCAGGTGGTGGAATCGGCTGGCGTCGTCGGCGACGAGATCATCGCGGTTGCCATGTTCGACGATCGCGCCGTGTTCCATGACGACGATCTCGTCGACGTGTCGGAGGGTGCTCAGCCGGTGGGCGATGATCACCGTCGTTCGGCCAAGAATCAGTTCGGCGACAGCGGCCTCCAAGCGAGCCTCTGTTTCGGGATCGACGCGTGCGGTTGCTTCGTCGAGCACAACCAGGTC
>JANWKM010000031.1 GCA_025451395.1 Ilumatobacteraceae bacterium | reverse complement strand
GACCACGGCGCTACTCCCATCAGCCTGAACAGTCCGTTGCCAATCGCCGGTCTTGACGGCCTTGATCACGTGCTGCGTCTTATCGCCCAGGCGCGGGCCGAGCTCCGCCGGAACCAGCTGCAGATCGAACGTAGCCACCGATGCCACATCGTCCGTCAGCTGCACGGCCTTCACATTGACTTCGTCGGCGATCAGATCGGTGAACGGCGCCAACCGATCGGCACCAGCCACGGCAACCTTGAGAGTCGCGAGTGGCTGGCGAACCCGCAGCTGATGCGACTTACGCAATCGCAATGTGCTGCTGCACACATCGCGTGCCAGATCCATCGCCTCGACCAACACCGCATCGGCAGGAACCAACTCGGCCGCCGGCCAATCGGTGAGGTGCACGCTGCGCTCACCGGTCAACGATCGGTAGATGCCTTCCGTCGTCAGTGGCAGCAGCGGGGCGAGCGCACGGCACAGCAACGACAACACGGTGTGCAACGTGTCGATCGCGGCCTGGTCGCCGGCCCAGAATCGGTCGCGACTGCGGCGCACGTACCAATTGGTCAGCGCATCCAGATAGGCGCGAACTGATGCGCAGGCGGCAAAGAGGTCGTATTCGTCCATCGACACCGTCAAAGACGCAAGCAGATCGTGCGTCTTGGCAAGGATGTAGCGATCGAGCACATCGGTACTGTCGGTGCGGAACATGCCGTGCGTTTTGGCGGCGTTGGCGTACAGGCTGAGGAAGTACCAGCTGTTCCAGATCGGCAACATCACGTGACGCACCGCGTCGCGACTGCCTTCCTCGGTGACGATCATGTCGCTGCCGCGAAGGATTGGCGAGCTGAGCAAGTACCACCGCATCGCATCGCTGCCGTAGGTGTCGAAGGTGCCCATCGGATCGAGGTAGTTGTTCAGGCTCTTCGACATCTTCTGTCCATCGTTGCCTTGCACAATGCCGTGACTGACGCACGTACGGAAGCTGGGCCGATCGAACAGCGCCGTCGCAAGAACATGCAGCGTGTAGAACCAACCACGCGTTTGACCGATGTATTCGACGATGAAGTCGCCGGGGTTGTGGGTCTCGAACCACTCGCGATTCTCGAACGGGTAATGCACTTGTGCGAAGGGCATCGAGCCCGACTCGAACCAGCAATCCAGCACCTGCGGTACGCGTCGCATCATCGACTTACCACTGGGATCGTCTGGGTTGACACGCACGAGGTCGTCGACATACGGGCGATGCAGATCGGTGACCTTCACCCCGTCCTTGCAGAAATCACGCTCAAGGTCGGCGATGCTGCCGTACACATCGACGCGCGGATACTCGGGGTTATCACTACGCCACACAGGAATCGGTGAACCCCAGAACCGGTTGCGGCTGATGCTCCAGTCGCGCGCGTTTGCGATCCACTTGCCGAAGCTGCCTTCCTTGACGTGCTCGGGCACCCAACGGATCTGTTGATTCAGCTCGACCATGCGATCTCGAAATGCTGTCACCTGCACGAACCAGGAACTGATCGCGCGATACACGAGCGGCTCGGCGCAGCGCCAGCAATGCGGGTAACTGTGGTTGAAGCTGTCGTGGCGCACAACCAACCCGCGTGCCTTTAGGTCCTTGATGATGTCGGCGTTGGAGTCGAATACGTGCACACCGGCGTACGTGGGGACCTCAGCGGTAAAGCGACCGTGCTCGTCCATCGGGCAGATCGTCGGGATACCGACCGCGTTGCAAACGATCTGGTCTTCCTCACCGAACCCTGGCGCCATATGAACGACACCGGTGCCGTCCTCGGTGCTGACGTAATCGGCGGCGAGAACGTGGAACGCGTTCTCGGTATCGGCGAAGTACGGAAACAAAGGCGTATACCGGCGGCCAACGAGCTCGGCTCCGCTGAGCGTGCCCACCTGTACCGCACCGGCAAGCTCTTTCTCGTACGCCCCCACCCGCGACTCGGCGAGGATGTACCGGTTTCCGTCTTGTTCCATCACCGCGTAATCGATCTCGGGTCCGACCGCGAGCGCGAGGTTGCTGGGCAGCGTCCACGGTGTGGTCGTCCACGCAAGCATGTGCTCGCCTGTGTCGAGCCGGAACTTCACGGTGATCGCGGGATCCTGACGATCGAAATAGACGTCGTCCATGCGTGTCTCGGTGTTGCTCAGCGGGGTCTCGCAACGCCAGCAGTACGCCAAAACGCGAAAGCCCTCGTAGATCAGGCCTTTCTCCCAGAGCGTCTTGAACGCCCACATCACACTTTCCATGTAGGGAGTGTCGAGCGTCTTGTAGCCGTGCTCGAAGTCGACCCACCGCGCTTGGCGCGTGACGTAGCGATGCCAATCGTCGGTGAACCGCAGCACGCTCGTGCGGCACGCATCGTTGAACTTGTCGATGCCGAACTTGGTGATGGCCGGGTGCCCGCTGATGCCGAGTTCTTTCTCGGCGACTACTTCGGCGGGCAGCCCATGGCAGTCCCATCCGAAACGGCGGTGCACCTGCTGGCCACGCATCGTCCGATAGCGAGGCACGGCGTCTTTGACGAAGCCGGTGAGCAGATGCCCATAGTGGGGCAACCCGTTCGCGAAGGGCGGGCCGTCGTAGAACACGTACTCGTCGGCACCTTCGCGTCGCGCAACCGACGCCTCGAACGTCGCGTCGGTCTCCCAGAACGCGAGCACATCGCGTTCGATGGCAGGGAACGAAGGTTGTGAAGCGACGGTGGGATAAGTCACGGTTACAAGTTTCTTTTACCGAGGGGTAGACGGTTCGTAGACGCGAGAGAGAAATGCAGCCTATTGCAACTCGTCGCCCGCGACCCGGAAGGTATCGGCGGTACGAGGAGTGACCGGCACTTCATTCGTGATGTCATCGGAATCCATCCCGGCTTCGGCCGCCTGGGCACTCGCTACTTCCTCATCGAGCATGCGCCACACGCTGTCCTGTTTGTCGGGATCGTTGAACGGCGGCGACGGTGCGCCACCCCGCCGGGTGTTGGCGGGCGGCCGACCCGCGGGCGGTCGACCGTCACCTGCACGACTAGGAGCTTGCTGAGGTCGCGGAGGAAGCTCAGGGGCGCGTTTGGCGGCGGCTTTCGACGCTTCATCCCACACCAGTTCCGACATCTCCTCGACCGGCTCGTTGTCCGCTTCGTCGGCGTCGAAGACTTCGACAGCCTCGGGTTCACGACGCTTGGGCGCCGCGGAACCTAGTGGGGTTGCCTCCCGGGGCACACGCTCGACCGGTCGCTCGACGTTTCGCTCAACGTTGCGTTCAACGGCTGCGGATTCAGCGGATGCCGACAGCAGCGGGCGCCTCATCTCGCCCAACCCGCCGGGCACACGCTCGACCAGTTCTTGCAACGCGACCGCGGCTTCGCGCAGACGCTCACGCTGCGCCTGCAAATACTGCTCGAGATGGTCGACGTCGGACACCAGGAAGTCGCGTCGAGCGATGAGTGACTGCAGCTCGTTCTCGGCATGGACTCGGTCGTTTTCAACCGCTCGCCGGGCCTCGGCACGCGTGTCCTCGATGGTTTTCGAAGCCAATGTGCGTGCGTTCTCGAGTAGACGCTCGGCCTCTTCGCGAGACTGAGTAACGATCGTGTCGGATTCTGCGCGCGCTTCGGCGACGGTTGCATCGGCGGTGCGCTGCGCGAGCATGAGCGTGCGCGTGATGACGTCGTTGTCGGTGGGAGAAATCTTGTCGGGCTCGGCGTCGCGAGCTGGTGCCTGCTGCGAGACCTCGTGCAGCTTCGCGACCGCGGCACGCGCGCGAGCTTCCATCGCAGTTGCCTGCGTGTAGGCAGCCTCGACAACACTTGCAACTTCGTCCTTGAAGGAATCGACCTGATCCGGGTCGTAGCCTTTCTTCACCAGCTTGAAGCCGATGCTACGAATCTCCTGCGGGCTCAGTTCCATTCCGCAATGTTACGCCCTGCCGTTAGGGGATACGGTCGAGGGACAAGGTCAGGCGCCGTAGCCTCCGCCGTCGTCGTAGCCCGTCGGGTTCGGCAACGGCTTCAGCAGATAGACGCCGCTGGCCACCTTCTCCATACTGCCGTTGAGGCCATAGCAGAGACCGCTGGCGAAGTCGATGAGCCGGCGCGACACTTCCCGATCTGCCGCCTCAAGATTCATGATGACCGGCAAACCTTCTTTGAACTTGTCGGCAAGTTCCTGCGCTGAGTCGAAGCGACGCGGCTTGACCGTGTAAGGGTCGCCGCTGCCGCCAGCACCCGCACTCGTCTTCGTGATCGGAATGATTCGGGGGTTCGAGGGCCGCGGCTGGACGCTTGACTTATCCCCCGCTGCAACCGGCCGACGCACCGTGACGTCGGGGCTGCTGGTGGCATTGCTCGGGAACGTGGCCCGGCCAGATCCTGAGCGCTGCGGAGATTCGTCGTACTCCTCGGCGTATCCGCCTTGCTGGCGGTCGTCGCGGGGGGCACGCGACTGACGCGACGGCCGTTCCGTTTCGGGCGCGTCGTCATAGTCGTCATATGCGTCGTCGGGGCCGAGGCCCAAGTAATCCATCGCCTTTTTCCACATTGCTCTCACCGTCCTTCGGGCCGCTTTTACCGTTCCCGTTACCTAAATATCCTTAGAAACAAGGTTACCGCACCAATGTCTCAGGATGAGGACGCCTGCCGAAGAGCGCCGTACCGATGCGGACCTGCGTACTGCCTTCCTGCACCGCGATTTCGAGGTCATCGCTCATACCCATCGAGCAGGTCGCGAGCCCAAGTTGTGTGGCCAACGCACGCACCGAACGAAAGAGTGGCCGTGCTGCCTCCGGGCCTCCCTCGGTCGGTCCGACGGCCATCAACCCGTCCGCCATGAGACCGGCGCTCGTTGCCGACTCGATCAGCGCCGGCACCTCCGCGATCGGGCAACCAGCCTTGCCCGGCGAACCCGGCGCCTGCACCTGAACCAGAATGCGCGCACCGGGCACTCGCTTCGCCAGCTCGCGCACCTGCGACAGGCGGTCGACCGCGCCGAACAGCGACACGATCGGCGCCAACATCCGCACCTTGTTCGTTTGCAGCTGACCGATGAAGTGCACTTCGAACGGCAGCCGTTCACTACTCAGCCGCTCGGCGCCAAGCTTGGCAACGACTTCCTGCGCGTAATTCTCCCCGACTGCCGCGCCGCCGGCATGGTACGCAGCCCAGCAGGCCTCGACTGGGAACGACTTTGTGACCGGCAAAACGGTGACGCCCGAACCGCCGGCGCGCGCAATGCGCTCGTGCACCGCATGAAGACGTTCTGCGACAACCGTGTCGTAAGTCGACGGGTCGGTTGTCACTCGCTTATTTCAAGAAACTCGGCACGTCGAAATCGTCGTCGCCGCCATCGAGCGGGTCGGCATTGCCGTCGGCGAACAAGTCTTTCAAGGTGGAGCCGGTCTTCGGCGCCGAAACAAGCTTCGGGGCCGGGCGCCCGGTCGTCATGCCGCCACTGCTGTCCCAGCGATCGAACCCAGCCGCAATGACGGTGACCTTGACCTCATCACCCATCTCGTCGTCGATCGCGGCACCGAAGATGATGTTCGCGTCGGGATGAGCAACACCATGGATCAATTCGGCGGCCGCGTTCATCTCGAACAAGCCCAACCCGCTGCCACCGGTGATGTTCAACAAGATGCCGCGCGCGCCATCGATCGCGGCTTCGAGCATCGGACTGCTGATCGCGTTCTTCGCCGCAAGCACCGCTCTGTTCTCGCCACTCGCCTGACCAATACCCATCAGGGCGGAGCCGGCACCGGAGAGGATGATCTTGACGTCGGCAAAGTCGGTGTTGATCAGGCCGGGAGTCGTAATGAGAGTGGTGATACCGCCGACACCCTGCATCAGCACCTCGTCGGCCATCTTGAACGCGTTGAGCACGCTCGTCTTCTCGTTGGAGACGGTGAGCAACCGATCGTTAGGAATCACGATCAGTGTGTCGACCTTCTCCTTCAACTTCTGAACGCCCGCGTCGGCCTGCACCGCGCGACGGCGCCCCTCGAAGCTGAACGGCCGGGTGACAACACCGATCGTGAGTGCGCCCAGGCTGCGTGCGACCTCGGCGATGATCGGCGCCGCGCCCGTTCCGGTGCCGCCACCCTCGCCGGCAGTGATGAACACCATGTCGGCACCCTTGAGCATCTCGTCGATTTCGTCGCGATGCGTCTCGGCAGCGTGGCGGCCGACCTCTGGGTCGCTACCCGCGCCCAAACCACGGGTGAGGTCGCGCCCGATGTCGAGTTTGACGTCGGCATCGCTCATCAGAAGGGCCTGCGCGTCGGTGTTGACGGCGACGAATTCGACGCCTTTGAGCCCCGCGTCGATCATCCGATTGATCGCGTTCACTCCCCCTCCCCCAACACCAATGACCTTGATGACGGCGAGGTAGTTCTGTGGAGCGCCAGCCATCAGAGGGACCTCCAGGAGGAAAGCGGGACGATGATAAAGAGAGGGGACACGGATACACCTTTTGGGGTTCAATCGTAGCGAATTGGCTGCTCAGAGTGGGTGATGCGCCAAATTTCGCCGGGTGAATCAGCAGGGAACGTTACCGACTTCCGCTGTCGAAACGTCCACTTCGCATATGCCGGATAGCCCCTTGCGCACCTCGCTGAGCAGCCGGGCCAATTTCTGGTCCATATCCGATGCGTCGCCGAGTTGCGCGACCGTGCCCGTGCTGAGCTGCAACGAGAGCGCGCCAGTTGCAGCATTCAGTCCCACCGATTCAGTGAGCGCGCGGATCTCCGAGGGCAACCAGAGCACCAACTCTGCTGCTGCTGAGTACGGCGCGCCGGCGAATTGCCCGCGGCCTGTATCTGGATGTTCGCCGGTGATGAGCATGTAATCAATCGGGATGCCGTCGATCACGTCGAGCACGCGACCTTGGTAATCGATGATGCGAAAGCGTCCATCGCCACCCTGGAACGAAGCAACCGGCTTTCGTTCGCGGATGTCGATCACGACACGGTGAGGAAAGTCGGTTTGAACGCGGACCCTCTCGACCCACGGATCGGCTTGCAAACGACGCTCGATTGCTTGGGTATCAACGAGCAGGACGGGATCGCCGAGCATGTCGGCTGTGACGGCAGCGATCAACGCCGGATCGGTGTAGGTCGCGCCCTGCACTTCGACTCTGTTGACATCGAAGATCGGCGACGCGAGCACGGCGAGCGCTCCGACCGGCACTGCGATGCCGACAAGGCCGAGCAGCACCCATTTCAAACGGCGCCGACCCTCGGCGCGACGAACCGAAATGCGACGCGCACGAATTCGCTGATCGGCGGGCACTGTCGAACGAACCGCTGAAGCGTCGATCGGTGCAACATCGTCGAAGTCGGTGATGACGATCGTGGAGCGGGTCTTGAGACTTTCCGCCTCACGCTCCTCGTCACGACGCTCGAGGAACTTCTCCTCGCGCTCAACATCGAGAGGCACCGTGTCGGGAATATCTTCGCCGCCGATGACGATCGTCTTACGCTCTGCCGCCAGCTCTTTCTTTGTCTTCTTCTTGTCTTTCTTACTTTCCTTCGCAACCGTTTCCGGCGTGATACCGAGCAGCCGATCGATCGACGGGTCGTCGAAGTCGTATTGCGCGTGTTTGCCCTCTGCTGCGTCAGCGGCGCCAAACGTGCTGGTGCCAGTGCCGTCGAGGCTTGCGTCATGCGTGACGTCGGACGAGAACGCGTCGAGCAGTTCCTCGAGGACATTGTCGGACGGGTTGTCCTGAGTCGGCGGTGATGGTTCGGTCACTGTCGTTCACCAAAGGGTTCCTCGAAGCCGACCAATGTCACTTCACTGCGGAGTTCGATTCCCGTCGCCCGGCGTACTTCGGCGCGTACATGTTCGATCACGGCGCGCACATCTGCCGCGCTGCATCTCTCGCTGGCCTGGATGAAGTTCGCGTGCTTCTCGCTGACCGATGCACCGCCGATGCGGAACCCGCGGAGCTCGAGTTTGTCGATCAGTTCGGCCGCGGCCAGTTCGCCGGGAATCGGGTTGACGAACACCGAACCGGCATTCTGGCCACCGGGCTGGTGCTCGCGCCGCCAACGAACGATTTCGGAGAGCGTTTCTTCGGCGGCCTTGGTGTCGCCGTGCTGCAGCAGCAGTTGCGCGTCGAGGACAATCTGATCGTCGCGGATGTCGCTGCCACGAAAGCGAAGTCGTAGCTGCTCGGCCGCGACCCACGTTCGACTCGTTGTCGGGAGGTCGAGCAGGTGTACACCGACCAACGACGCGGCCATGTCGCCGCCATGACCGCCGGCATTCATGCGTATCGCGCCACCGATGGAGCCGGGCACACCGACTGCCCACTCGAAACCAACGAGGCCAGCGGCAACGCTTCGGCGTGCGAGCACGGGCAGAGCCATCGCCGCTCCCACGTAAACGTCGACATCCTCGAAGCGCACCCACTCGGCCATCGTCGCCAGTGAGATGGCGATGCCGGGGAAGCCAGCGTCGGCGACGAGCAGGTTCGAGCCACGCCCGACAACCAACGTCGGCAGGCGGGTATCGCGGACGACTTCCGCAAGTAGATGGAGTTCGTCGTCGTTGCGCGGCGACGCGAACACCGACGCGGTGCCACCGACCTTGTATGTGGTGTACGGAGCCAGCGATTCATTCGCGGTAGCGAAGGCTGCCAAACGAGCCAGTGCCTCGTGCAGCTGCTCGTTCATGGAGGCAGTGTTCATGCCGACCTCAGCCGTTTCGGGTCCGGTGTCTTGTCCTGCCGCAGTGCCGCTCGGCGCTGCTGCACTTCCTCGGGAAGCCCACTGATGTCGCCGCAGCCCATAGAGATACACACGTCTCCGGCGCGCAGTGTGCGGGCGAGATAGTCGACAAGGTCGTCACGTCGCGGCATCCACACCATCGTGCTACCTGGATGAGCGTCGAGCACGGCATTGACAACCAACTTGCCGGTCACCCCCGGAATGGGCGCCGTTCCCGACGGATAAATCTCGGTCAGAACAATGACGTCAGCGTCGACAAACGCGTCGCAGTAGTCGGGCGACATCGTCGCCATGCGGTTGAAACGGTTCGGTTGGAATACCGCGATCACCCTCCGCCAGTCATCACCGCTAGCGCGCGCAGCTGCCAAGACGGCAGCGATCTCGCCGGGCAGGTGCGCGTAGTCATCGACGAAGGTGACTCCGTCGTCGATGCCGCGTATGTCGAATCGGCGCGCAACACCACCGAACTTCGCGAGAGCGGCCACCGCGGTTTCGAACGGGACACCGATACTGAGAGCCATCGCGAGCGCGCCGGTCGCGTTGCGCACGTTGTGTAAGCCACGCAGCGGCAGTTCGACAGATCCGAGCGGTTTCCCGCGATGCAACACGTCGAAAGTTGCAGCACCATTGTCGACGCGAACGTTGCGCGCCACGAAGTCGGCCGCGGGCGACATGCCGTAAGTTGTCGCGTCGTGCTGCTCGGCCAGGCGGGCGCACACGGGATCATCGAGGCACAAGACCTTCGGGCCCTCGATTTGGCCGAGGTAGCGATCGAAGCCCCCGATCAATTCGTCGAGAGAGCCGTAGAAGTCGAGAAAGTCTGCTTCGACATTGGTCAGGATCGTGGCGTGCAACGGCAGCGCGAGGTGAGAGCCGTCGCTCTCATCCGCCTCGACGACGAACCACTCGCCCCCTGTCCACTGCGCGCCTGTGCCTATGTCGGTGACATCACCACCGATCACGAAGCTCGGTCGCCACCCGGCCTCCGCAAGGATCAACATCAGCATCGACGCGGTGGAGGTCTTACCGTGTGTGCCGGCGACGCCGATCGACTTCGCTTGCGCGCATATCGCGGCCAACATGCCTGAGCGATGCATCGACGGCACGCCGATTGCGATGGCCTCTTCGCGTTCGATGTTCTGCTCCGGAATCGCGGTGCTGTACGTGATCGCATCGCGGCCGTGCACGAAACTGCGGGAATGACCGACGTGAACATCGACGCCAGCTGCCCGAACTCGTTCGAGCACACTCTGATCTCGAATGTCGCTGCCCGATACGGTGTGCCCCATCTCAGCGAGCGCAATCGCGATCGCGCTCATGCCCGGGCCACCGACGCCAATGACATGAACGGCGCGCGGCTGTGCCAGATCGAAAGTATTCACTGCTCCGGCACCTTGTGAACGGCCACCTTCTCGATGAGGGCGACGAGCCTGCCGCTGCGGTGGATCGCACCGGCCGCACGTGCGGCGGACGCCAACGCGGCCAACTCACCCGGCGCGCCGATGAAACGGTCGATTTCGGAAATCAGTCGTTCGGGCGTGAACGCGGCCTGCTCGATGAGCAGCACCGCGCCCTGATCGGCAAGCACCTTCGCGTTGGCGACTTGGTGATTCTCGGCCGCGTCGGGCCAGGGCACGACGATCGCGGGTGCGCCGACCGTGGCGACTTCTGCCAAAGTGCTGGCTCCGGCGCGCGTGATCAGCAGATCGGCTGCCGCGTACAAAGCCGCAATCCGTGACTCATAACCGATCACGCGATACAGAACGCCGGTTGCACCATCGCGGCTTGGCGCGGCTCTCGCAAGGAAACGATCACCGACGACGTGATAGATCGCGAGGTCGTCACGAGCAGCGAGCCGATCAACAACATCGGCGACCACCTCGTTAACTGCGCCCGCACCGAGCGAACCGCACACAACCGCGACCACGAAGCGGTCGGCGGGAAGTTCGAGGTGCTCGCGAGCCTGAGCACGCGACGAAGCGCGGTCGAGGCCGATGATCTCGGCCCTCACGGGCGCGCCGGTGACTTGCGCGTTGGGCAAGGGGGAACCTTCATCGGCAACCGCGCATGCGGTCGCGCGACCCGCCATCAATCGCGAGACCAAACCTGGGCGACGGTCCCACGACACCACCACATACGGAACCTTGCTGCTGCGTGCTGCGTACGTCGCCGGGAAGCTTGCATAGCCGCCGACATTGACGACCACAGCGGGGCGCAACTCGCCGATCAATCGCTTCGCCGCGCGTAGCGCGCGGAACAATTTGGGAAGGAACGCCAGGTTGCGCTTCGAGAAGCTGCGCTGCAGACCGACGACATCGAGGAAGGTAGACGGATATCCCGTCGGCGGCAGCAGTGTGGTCTCGACACCGTGTCGTCCGCCGACGTAGTGGATCGAATCGCGAGCGTGGCCGACAGCGACCAACGCGTCGGCGATCGCTAACGCCGGGAGAACGTGACCCGACGTCCCTCCGCCGGTGATGACTGCGAACGTTGCGCCACGCGTTGCATCGAGAGTCGTGTCATACAAGGTCATCGCACGTTGCGAGCCACGTTGAGCAGCACGCCCATCGCCAGCAGCGTTGCAAGCAGCGAGCTGCCACCTGTGGAGAAGAATGGCAGCGTCAGGCCGGTGACGGGCAGCAACCCGGTGACACCGCCGACGTTGATGATGGTTTGCACCACTAGCCAGCAGACGATTCCGCCGGCAAGCAATGCATGAAACCTGTCGTGCGTCGCGAGCGCCACCTGTACGCCGGCATAGGCGAGCGCCATGAAACCGCCGAGTACCGCGACGACGCCGATCATCCCCAACTCTTCGGCGACCACGGCGAAGATGAAGTCGCTCTGGGCGAGCGGCAGGAACTCGCCGAGCTTGGTGCCGCCGCGACCTACGCCGGAACCAGTGATTCCGCCTTGCGCCATCGCGATCATCGCTTGATACGTCTGATAGCTGAGGTGATCCTTGTGGGCAGCGATATCCAAGAACGCCGTGAAGCGATCTTGGCGGCGTGGGCTGGATGCAACGAACGCCAAGGCGCCAACCATGCCAACCGATCCTGCCGCCATCATCGGCAGCAACGGCGCACCAGCGACGAACGCCATCGCGAACACGATGCACGCGAGCACGATGGCCGAGCCGAGGTCGCCCTGCGCGAGGCAGAGCAATGCACCGATCAGTGCGATCATGAGCACCGGCATCATCGTGCGCGTCGGGTCATGCATATCGGCTTGCCGCCGTGCCAACACATCGGCGCATGCCAAGACGACTGCGAGTTTCAAGAACTCGCTCGGCTGGAAGTTGAGCGGACCAAGGATGACCCACGAGCTGGCGTCGTTGATCGTGCTGCCGACTCCGTCCAGGAAAGGCAACAGCATTAATCCATACGCGCCAAGCAACGCTGGGTACACCAACCGACGCCACCGATACGTCGGGACGCGCATCGCGAACCAAAGTCCGAAGCAACCGACGATCGCCCATAGCAGTTGTCGATTGAACAACCCCCACGGCGAGCGACCCTGGTGGAACTCCTTGATCGACGTGGCCGACATAACCATGACCAGGCCAAGCATCGTGAGCACGGTCGTCACAACGGCGATGACATAGAACGCAATCGGCGGCGGAGTCATCGGCCGCGCATCGGCCCGTCGCGTCGGATGCCGATGCATCGCCTCCGCGCGCGCGAGCGCAGCCCGACGGCGATCGCCAATCAGTGTTGCCGAGTTACCCATTTCGTACCTCTTTGGGGCGAACTGCCAACTCTTCGACCAAATGCCGAAAGTCGTCGCCACGCGCCGGGTATCCACCCGACGGATACCAATCGAAGCTGGCGCAGGCTGGCGACAGCAGCACGACATCGCCGGCGACGGCGAGATCGTCGGCCATCGACACCGCCTCTTTCATCGAATGCGCGACGCTGGTGGGACGGATACCGTCGAAGGCGTGTGTGATGTCGGCCGCAGACGAACCCAACCCGATCACCGCCTTGATGTGATCCTTCTCAGTAGCGAGGCTCGATAGGTCGAGCCCTTTGTTCAGGCCACCGGCCAGCAGTACAACACGATCGAATGAACGAATCGCTGTCAGTGCGGCGTGCGGAGAAGTGGCCTTCGAGTCGTTGAACCAACGCACGCCATCGATCTCGGCAACCGGTTCGATGCGATGCGGCGGATGGCGAAACGTTGCGAGCGCGGCTGCGACATCGGACGACTCGGCAAGACCCGACTCGAGCACCAACGCGGCTGCGGCCAGAGCGTTGGTGAGATCATGTGGCAGGTCGCGCGTCATGGAACTAACCGCGGCGATCACGCCGTCGGGACCAACCAAGTGATTGTCGGCGACGAAGTAGTCGGCGTCGCGTGTGGAAAAGGTACGGGTGATACCGCCAGCGGCGCGTAGGTTGCGCATCACGATCGGGTCGTCGGCGAAGCCGATCGCGACATCGGTCGCGCGGCGGTGTTCCCAGATGCGAGCCTTGGCGGCTTCGTACGCGGCTATCGACGAATGCCAGTTCTGGTGATCGGGCGCCATGTTCAACCAGACAGCCGCCTCGGCACGGAACGAATCCAGCCAGTTCAAGCGAAAGCTGCTGCACTCGACGGCGAACACGTCGACATTGCCGTTAGGGGTTGCGTCACTCAGCGCTGCTGCAAATGGGACCTCGGTGTTCCCGACGGCGGCGGGGCGATGGCCCGCGGTAGCGAGTATGTGAGCGACGAGCATCGTGACGGTCGTCTTGCCGTCGGTGCCGGTGATCGCCAGAATCGGGCGCGGACCCTGTGCGCGCTGTTGCTCCCACTCGTAGGCGAGATCGATCTCGGTACGAATCGGCACACCAGCGGCTACCGCAGCCGCGACCACCGCGTGTGTCTCTGGCACGCCGGGTGACGGACACACCATCTCGGATTGTTCGACAAGCTTTTGAACAACGGCGGCATCGGGTTTCTCGACGAGCGTCGCTCCGACCGCCTGCGCCATGGCGCGCTTCTTGTCGGTGGCCTTGTCGTTCAAGATCAGGTCGTCGGCAATGAGCACCCGCCAGCCGCGATTGACGAGCTGATGCGCGAGCGCATCGCCGGCGATGGCGATCCCGTACACCAGTGCTGTCCGCTTCATAGGTTTCCCGTGACGCGAGTGAAGTCGCCGATGAAGATGCCGAGCGCGCTTGTAACGCACACGCCGGAGATGATCCAGAATCGGATGATCACCGTTGTCTCCGGCCATCCGGCAAGTTCGAAGTGGTGATGGATCGGCGTCATGCGAAAGAAGCGCCTCTTGCGGCCGGATGCCTTGAAGATGCTCATTTGCAGAGCGACCGAGCCGGCCTCCATGACGTTGATGCCGCAGATCAAAATCAACAGCAGTTGCGTGTTCGTGGTCAGTGCCAGCAATGCGAGCGCGGTGCCTAGTCCGAGCGCGCCAACGTCGCCCATCATGATGCGCGCTGGTGCCGCGTTGAACCACAGGAAGCCGGCGCACGCACCGCCGAAGGCGGCGGCGAACACAGCCAGGTCGAGCGGGTTGACCACGTCCTTGTAGATCGGGTTGGGCATGTCGTGGTAGCGCAGGGCGACATAGCCGATGATGGTGAATGCCAGAAAGCCG